>JBKKDH010000445.1:0-4025 GCA_046708445.1 Arthrobacter sp. | reverse complement strand
CTGTGGGCCTTTCGCATGGGCCGCAGACGGTGCTCTGCAGCTTGTCCCTCCACAGTAGGCAGCCGCAGTTTCGCTTCAGTTTCCCAATTGTTTCGTGAACTTAACTTCTGCATCACGAACGCATTTCCGAGCGGGTGAGGTCTCTTTTACGCGCCGGACACATTCAGCGCATGCCCATGAAACACCCGGCGCCTAGCTTGTTAGTACGGCCATACAGGTGGCCAAGCAAGCACAGGGAGAGGAGCCGACATGACGGCAACACTGGAACTTGGGGCACTCGCCACCGAAACTGACACCGCCACCGGCTGGCACCGCGTCTGCGCCGTGGAGGAACTGGAGCTGTCCTGGGGCGAGGCAGCCCTCATTGCGGGCCGCCAGGTGGCCCTCTTCCGGACCGGTCCCAGCGAGATTTTCGCGGTAGCCCACGAGGACCCCGCTACCGGAGCCCACGTCATGGCACGCGGCATCCTTGGCTCGCGCGGCGCCCGCCCCACCATCGCCTCGCCGCTGCACAAAGAGGTCTACGACCTGGAAACAGGCGAGTGCTTCGGGATGGCTGAGCTGCGCCTGGAAACTTTCGAAACCCGCATCACCGACGGTTTCATCGAAATCGAGCTCTAAGCTCCCGCTATAGGCCGAGGGCCTCCCGCACGTCGCCGAGCACCTGGTCCAGGGTGGCGCGTGCGGTTTGGCGTGCCTCGGGGAGTTCCGCTGCGGACTCCACACTTTTGATCACTTCCAGGTAGCACTTGAGCTTCGGCTCCGTGCCGCTGGGGCGGATGATCACCCGGGTCTGGTCCCGGGTCAGGTACAGAAGACCGTCCGTGGGCGGCAGGTGTTCGCTGCCCTCGGCGAGGTCCACGAAGGTTTCCACTGCCGAGGAACCGAATGAATCGGGCGGGCTGACCCGGAGCCGGTTCATCATGGCATCGAGCAGGCCCAGGTTGGCCACCCTGATGTTCAGTTGGTCGCTGGCGTGCAGGCCGTGCTGCAGGTAAAGCTCATCAAGGGTGTCGAAGACTGTTTTGCCGCCTGCCTTGGCCGCAGCCGCGAGCTCCGCGATCAGCACGGCAGCTGAGATGCCGTCCTTGTCACGGACCAGGTCAGGGGCAACGCAGTAGCCCAGGGCTTCCTCGTAGCCATACAGCAGCCCCGGTACACGGGAAATCCATTTGAATCCCGTCAGTGTTTCCTCGTGTGCGTACCCGGCCGCGGCGGCGATGTGTGAGAGCAGCCGTGAGGAAACGACGGAATTGGCGAGGACGCCGTCGGGCTTTTCCTCACCGCCGGCCGCAAGCCGCGCCACAATGTGCGCTCCCAGGAGTGCCCCCACCTCGTCACCGCGGAGCATACGCCAGGCACCCGTGTCCGGATCCTTGGCGGCGACTGCCGCCCGGTCGGCATCGGGATCGTTGGCCAGGACAATGTCGGCGTCTACCCGGACCGCCGTTTCCAGGGCCAGGTCCAGGGCGCCGGGCTCTTCCGGATTCGGGAAACTCACAGTAGGAAACTCGGGGTCCGGCGCGGCCTGTTCAGCCACCAGGGTGACGTCGGCAAAGCCGGCTTCGTTCAGCACGGCCACCGCAGTTTCCCCGCCGACGCCGTGCATGGGCGTCAGGACGATCCGCAGGTCACGGGACGGAAAGCGGGCCGGATCGGCGAGTGCCGCCGTCGCGCCCTGATAGTCGGCCGCAATGGACGGATCCAATACGGTCCAGCCGCCAGCTGCGAGGGGGATGGAGTCCAACGGCCCCATAGCGTTGATCCGTGCTGCGATTCCGGTGTCGTACGGAGCCACGATCTGGGCACCCCGTCCGCTTTCCTCCACGGCATGGCGGCCAAGGTAGACCTTGTAGCCGTTGTCCTGGGGTGGGTTGTGGCTGGCGGTGACCATCACGCCGCCGTCGCAATTCAGCGCGCGCACCGCATAGGCCAGCAGGGGAGTGGGAAGGGCAGAGGGCATCAGGAACGTCTCGAAGCCGGCGGCAGTGAAGATCGCCGCGGTTTCCTCGGCGAAGATGTCGGAATTGTGGCGGGCGTCAAAACCGACGACGGCGCGCGGCCGGGTGCCCGGTGAAGCCGCACTGACCGCGTCGCTGAGGTAGGAGGCCAGGCCTGCCGCTGCACGTCGGACCACCACACGGTTCATCCGGTTGGGCCCGGGGCCGAGGGCCGCGCGCAGGCCCGCGGTGCCGAACTGGAGGGTGCCGCTGAAGCTGTCGGTGAGTTCCTGGCGGGCCGAGCCAACCCCGTTTTCCGCCTGCCGGACCAGCTCAGCGAGTGCAGCGGAAGTTACGGAATCCGGATCCTGGGCGGCCCAGTCGCGGGCGTGGCTGAAGAGGCGGGAGTCGGCATCGGGGGACGTCATGGGGACAACGCTATCGTCATTGCTCCCGGAAAAGTCCCCGAACACTCCTCCATACGCACCGGAGCGCCGCGAATGCCCCGGAATCCTTGAAGTAAATTTTCTGGACAAGTAGTGTCGCGAATATGAAGATGGGGCAGGGTGTTGAGTGGG
This sequence comes from Arthrobacter sp., assembly GCA_046708445.1. Lineage (GTDB taxonomy): Bacteria > Actinomycetota > Actinomycetes > Actinomycetales > Micrococcaceae > Arthrobacter. The sequence goes on along the minus strand of JBKKDH010000445.1, from coordinate 1,507 downwards.
CGTTGCACAGCTGCGTTAACATGTCCTGGACCCCGATGGGGGAGGCAGTCAGCAGTGCGCGCCTGGCCGAGTTCTACAAATTACCTGCGGCCTACCTTAACAAGCAGCTTCAGGCGTTGGTCCGGGCAGGCATACTGGCGTCCGTATCCGGTCCGAGGGGTGGCTTCCAGCTGGCGCGCCGGCCGGACCGGATCTCCGTCCTGGACGTGGTCCTGGCCATTGAGGGGGACGAACATACCTTCAGGTGCGAAGGCATCCTCAAGGACGCACCCGGCGGCAGCATGGACGCTGACTACGCGCGGACCTGCCTGATTTCGCAGACCATGCGGCACGCGGAGGTCACTTGGCGTACCGAGCTTTCCCGGCAATCTGTCGCCGGGATCGCCCAGGCCATTGAACGCCGGTTTCCGGACGCCAGGCAGGAGACGGTCAGCAGGCTGACCGGAGCCCGTACCTGACACGTCCTACAGCCGGGCGATGATCTCCGCTAGGAGCTTGGAGATCCGCGGTCCGGCGGCCTGTCCGGACTCGATGACCTCCTGGTGGCTGAGCGGGACGGGGCTGATGCCGGCCGCAAGGTTGGTGACCAGTGAAATGCCGAACACCTCCATGCCTGCATGGCGGCCGGCGATGGCTTCCAGCGCCGTGGACATGCCCACCAGGTCCGCACCGATCCGTTTGGCGTACTGCACCTCAGCCGGGGTTTCGTAGTGGGGTCCGGTGAACTGCGCGTAGACGCCCTCATCCAGTGAGGAATCGACCTCACGGGCCAGTCCGCGGATGCGCGAGGAGTAAAGATCTGTCAGGTCTACGAAAGTGGCCCCCTCCAGCGGGGACGCCGCGGTGAGGTTTATGTGATCTTTGATGAGTACAGGGGTGCCCGGAGTCCAGCTTTCGTTGAGGCCGCCGCACCCGTTGGTGAGGACCAGGGTCCGGCAGCCGGCGGCGGCTGCCGTGCGTACGCCGTGGACTACCGCGCGGACACCTTTGCCCTCATAGAAATGCGTGCGGGCGCCGAGCACCAGGGCTCGCTTGCCTTCCTTGGTGAGCACCGAGCGGATGGTGCCCACGTGGCCCTCCACCGCCGGGGCGTGGAAGCCGGGGACCTCGTCCGCGGACAGCGTGGCGGTGGTGTCGCCGATCAGGTCCGCGGCTTCGGCCCACCCCGAGCCCAGGACCAAAGCGACGTCGTGGCGGTCCACACCCGTCTCCTCGGCGATATAATCGGCGGCAGCGCGTGCGGCGGAGAAAGGATCCGTATTCAGGAAGTCTGCATTACTCACTGGTACAAGTTATCGTGCCGGTGCCGTTGTGCACAGCGCTGTTCACAGCATCAGGGACCGTTCCCGGCGGCAAGGGACCGGCACCGGGCCTGCCGGCTTATTGGTGGAGGAGCCGCGCATAGGCGAGAATGGTTGACTGTGACTACGCATCCTGATTTCAACTCACCCCGGATCGCAATCCTCGGAGGTGGCCCGGGCGGATACGAAGCCGCCATGGTCGCTGC
>JBKKDH010000444.1:0-6381 GCA_046708445.1 Arthrobacter sp. | reverse complement strand
AGACATTCCAATTGCCCGCAGGATCAAGGAAAATGGCGCCATGGCGATCGAGGTGCGTCCGGCAACGCGGTTCGAGGACGTTAAAACGATGGTCGGCCCCAAGCGGCCGGACGCCAACGTGTGCTGGTGCCTGAGTTACCGCATCCCGTCGAAGCAGAATCTCGAGCTGCACGGCACGGAGCGCGGCGATCTGGTGAAGGAACTGGTGCGGCAGGATCCGCCGCCCGGGGTGCTGGCTTACGACGGCGACGACGTCGTGGGCTGGGCCGCTGTCCACCCGCGCTCGGACACGAGTTTCGCCCGCAACCGCCGCATCCCGCACGTGGACGACCTTGAGGTGTGGTCCGTGTGGTGCATCCGGGTCCGGCCCGGGCACCGTGGCGGCGGAATCTCGCACCACCTCCTGAAGGGGGCCGTGGACCTGGCCCGCAGCTACGGGGCACCCGCCATCGAGGGGTATCCGGTGGACAACCGCGGCAGCAAAGTGGACCTGACTATGGCGTATGTGGGCACCCTGAAGCTGTTCGAACGGGCCGGGTTCACCAAGGTTGCCGATACGGAGTCGGTGCTCAACGGATTCCCGCGCGTAGTGATGCGCCTGGACCTGCGCTGACCAGACTCAGCTGCGCTGATCAGTGCTTCTTCCGCCAGTGCTTGGGCCAGTCCTTGTCCATGAGCCACAGCGCCAGGAGAAGCGCGTCCGCGGTGATGAGGAACGCAATGAGGTACGCCCAGCCTGTCATCCAGCTCACGGCAATCTCCTGACCCTGGTTAGCCCCAGCCACTCGATTGAGCTCAAGTGTGGCACGGAAAGAGCCAGGATGGAACGGCTGCGGAGCGGCCGCTAAGGGCGTTGCCCAGGCCAGCTAGGCGGGACGCAGTGCCCCGGAGCCGGCAGCGTGGAAAAGCGCTGCCAGGCGGCCGTGTGCCTTGGTCTCCAGGCTGAGGCGGTGAGTGAGTTTTTCGACGCGTTCGGAGAGCTCGGCGCCCATTTGCAGGCGGTCTCCGGGCCAGCTGGAGGACTCCTTGGAGTCCGCCAAAGCTTCTGCCAGTGCATTGGCAGCGGCACGGACCTTGAGCGAGTGGAAGTACAGGCGCAGCAGCGCCCGGGTCTTGTCCACGCCCGCACGCAGGAGCTCACGCGTCCGTGATGGACGGTCCGCCGGTTCGTCCCCGATGCTGATATTTCCCATGTGGCTTCCCCGCCTTCCGCAAGCCGTCCAACTTCGGGCCGGATCCGGGAGGCGTCCGGTGGGAAGTTGCTGCCTGTTTCGAGTGTCCCGGGCGTTCCTCAACGTCTGGCCAAGCCATTACCAAGATTTGCTCAAGATCAGCCGGGCCGGCCGGTGCCGGCGGCACCTGCGTAAAATGCTGGTCGTTAAACCGCGGAAGTGAGGCACGTGACAATGCCTGACGCGCCTTAATACTGTAGAAGTAGAGCTATGCCTTCCACGCCCGATATTCGCCGCGCCGTTGTAATAGAGGACGATCCGGACATCCGTGGGCTGCTGGTGCGGATCCTGGCCAAGCAGGGCTTCGAAGTCTCCGAAGCGGACTCGGGCCTGCCGGGGGTGGAACTCGTCCGCAGGGTCAAGCCGGACCTGGTTACCCTGGACCTGAACCTCCCTGACCTGGACGGCCTTGAGGTCTGCAAGCTGCTGCGCGAATTCTCCGACGCGTTCATCGTCATGCTGACCGCCCGTGCCGACGAACTGGACAAGCTCACAGGCCTGGACAACGGCGCCGATGACTACATCAGCAAGCCCTTCAGCCCCCGCGAGCTCCAGTCCAGGATCAACGCCCTGTTCCGGCGCCGCAAGTCCCCCAGTGTGGACACAGCCGCCCGCAGCGAGCTTGAGCGGGCCACCGAGGTCCAGCAGAGCCTCCTGCCCAAGGAGGACGTCCGGGTGCAAGGCTACGACCTCGCCGGTGTCTTCCGCCCCTCCCGCAGCGTGGGAGGCGACTTCTATGACTGGTACCGGACCCCGGACGGACTCCACCTGACCTTCGCCGATGCCATGGGCAAGGGCATGGGCGCAGCGCTCATCGCCGCAACAGTCCGCGCCGTGATGCGGTCCATGGGCCACCGGCAGGACCTGGACGGTGCCTTCGCTTCGGCCAGCCAGGCCATCGCCAACGACCTGGATTCCTCCAACTCGTTTGTCACCCTGTTCCACGCGCGCCTCGACGCCGCGTCAGGCAATGTCAGCTATGTCGACGCCGGCCACGGGCTCGCGCTGCACGTTACGGCTGGCGGAGTGGTCCACCGGCTCCCGTCCGGTGGTCCGCCCGTGGGTGCCTGGGCCGGCAGCGCCTGGCCGCAGTCCTCCCTGGACCTGGCTCCCGGGGACTCGCTGGTGGTGGCCAGTGACGGCGTCCTGGACGTTTTTGACTCCGTGGAAGCCTTCACCGAGGCGGTGCTGGCGGCGGCGCACGGGCAGGACTCCGCCCAGTCCGCCAGTAATGCCATCCTCGCCCTCGCCCCGGCGGAGTCCGCCGAAGACGACGTCACGGTAGTGGTGGTGCGCCGCCTGCTGGAAGGAGCCGCAGCGTGACCCGCTTCTGGACCCGCCTGGTGGTGGTCCTGACCGTCATCTTCGGCCTGAACTATGTGGCCTGGCGCTGGGCGGCGTCGCTGAACTGGGACGCCTGGTGGATCGCCGTGCCCTTGGTGGTGGCCGAGACGTACAGCCTGATCGACGTGATGCTGTTCGGCATGACGGTGTGGAAGCTGAAGATCCGCAAGGCAGCCCCGGCGCCGCCCTGCGATGCCACCGTTGACGTCTTCATCACCACGTACAACGAAGACCTGGACATGGTCATGACCACCGCCCTGGCCGCCCAGAGGATCCGGCACCCGCACAGCACCTGGATCCTCGACGACGGCGCCCGCCCCGAACTCAAGGCCCTCGCCGACGATCACGGGCTGGGCTATGTGACGCGCAGCGAGGACTGGACAGCCAACGTGCCGCGCCATGCCAAGGCCGGCAACCTGAACAACGCCCTGATGGTCACCCACGGCGAATTCCTCCTTATCCTGGACGCGGACCAGATCCCCGAGCCGGACATCCTGGAAAAGACCCTGGGCTACTTCAACAACCGACGGGTTGCCCTGGTCCAGACCCCGCAGTACTTCACCAACGTGCCTCCATCCGATCCCCTCGGCAGCCAGGCGCCCCTGTTCTACGGCCCAATCCAGCAGGGCAAGGACGGCTGGAACGCGGCCTTCTTCTGCGGCTCCAACGCCGTCCTGCGCCGCGAGGCACTGATGCAGCTGGGACTGGTGGGCTACGTCAAGGAAACCGAAAAGAGCATCCGCCGTGCCCTGGCTGCCTCACGGTCCGCCATCAGCAAGGCCCGGAAATCAGCCGACGTCGGCACCCCCTTGGTTGCCGACGTGCTGGACGAGGTGGAGGCCGTCACCCGGGAAGCCCAGGAGCAGCTGGAGGCCGGTGAACCGCTGAGCGAGATCACCTACCGGGTGCGCCGGCGCGTGGACGCGGCCGTCCAAACCCTGGTGATGGCCGACGTCGAAGCCCTGCAGGCGGACCTTGAGGAGATCGCCGCCATGGAACTGGCGCACGTGGGTGACGCCGGGGTCCCCGTCGTTGCCGACGACGCCGTCCAGCGGATGTCGGCCCGGGACTGGTCACCGTTGGGGGCCCTCGAGTCCGTGCAGGCCGTCCTGGACGCCCTGAATGTCGAACGGAACGACGAAGCGCAGCCGGTCATGCCCCTGGCCACCATCTCCGTGACCGAGGACATGGCTACCGCGATGCGCATGCACGCCATGGGCTGGGAGAGCGTCTACCACCACGAAATCCTGGCCTATGGCCTGGCGCCCGAGGACCTCAAGACCATGCTCACCCAGCGCCTCCGGTGGGCGCAGGGGACCATCCAGGTGCTGCTCCGCGAAAACCCGCTGGTCCAGAAGGGCCTGAAGATCGGCCAGCGGCTGATGTACTTCGCCACCATGTGGACCTACCTGAGCGGGTACGCGGCGGTTATCTACTTCGCCGCGCCCATCATCTACCTGCTGCTGGGCATCCTGCCGGTCACCAGCCTCAGCTGGGACTTCTTCGTCCGGTTCATTCCGTTCATGATCGCCAACCAGCTGCTGTTCGCCGTGGCCGGCCGGGGCATCCCCACCTGGCGCGGCCAGCAGTACAGCCTGGCGCTGTTCCCCACCTGGATCAAGGCGTGTTCGACGGCGGCCCGGAATGTCTGGTTCGGCCGTCCCCTGGGGTTCGCCGTCACCCCGAAGGCGCGCCAGACCGGCGGTCCGAGCTGGAGCCTGATCCGCCCGCAGATCGTGGTGTCCGCGCTGCTGGCGGTTGCCGCCGTTGTGGGCATCATCCGGCTCGCCAGCGGACTGGCTGAGCCGCTTGGCACGCTGGTGAACGTGGCTTGGGTTATTTTTGACCTGGTGGTCATGAGCATCCTGGTTCGCGCCGTTTTGTACAAAGGCTACGAACCCGCTGTTGATGTAGAGGCTGGAGAGAGGAAACCTGATGGAGTTTAGTTACGAGGTCAAGGATTCATACGCGGAGGTCAAGGCAGACGGACGGCTGAATATGGTGTCCGCGCCCAAACTCCGGGAATTTGTTACCGACGTGATCGCCGGCGGTTCCTCCCGGATCGTAGTGAACCTGGAGAATACGGCTTTTATGGACTCCTCCGGCCTCGGCGCCCTGATCGGCTGCCTCAAGGCGGCACGGCAGGCTGGCGGCGACCTTCGGATTGCCGCCGTGCAGCCGCAGGTGAAGATGGTGCTGGAGCTGACCAGTATGGACCGCGTCCTCACCTCATATGCCTCAGCCGAGGAGGCATTCAGCAATGACTGAGGTCCTCGCCCAGCGGAGCTTCCGTGGATTGGCAGACGCCGAGGCCATCGATTCGGTCCACAACGAGCTGGACGGACTCTGGGAGGATGCGCCCCTGGTCCAGGCTGTGGACCAGATGACGTTCACCACGGCCGTCATCGAATCGGCGTCCAATATCGTCCAGCACGCCGAGCCGGCCAAACCGGAAAAGCCCGTGGAAATGGGCGTGGACATCAGCGTCCAGCCCTCGCTCCTGCGTGCCAGGGTCAGCGCCTTTTACGCGAAGCCGCCGTTCGGCCCGATGGAACCGGGAACGCCCGACGACGACTCCGAATCCGGACGCGGGCTGGCCCTCATTCAGGCGCTGGTCACCACGGTGACGTTCGAACGGCAGGACGGCACCAACACGTGGGTCCTCACCAGGACGTCCCAGGACTAAGGGCACCGGTCGCCGACATCGCCTAGCTCTCCAAGGATTCCGGCGGCATGAGCCCTCGGAATGGCTCGAGTCGGGACTCAAATTCCCTGCGGTTTTCGGCTGGCAGAAGACCGTTGGCCCCGTAGCTCAGCGCCACCGTGTTCATTTGCCACGCCGATCCTTCGGGCGGGCGGAGCTTTTCCTCGAAGGTGCCTTCGGTGTCCTTTGAAAGGTCCTGGAACCTGAACGTGAGCCATTGGCCTGCTTGGCCCAACGCCACCCCGGACACAATGACCTGCCTGTCCGGCGCCAGCCCGCCGAGGTTCCGGAGACGGTCTTCCGCTGGCCAACTTTGCGTTCCGTCGATTGTCGGAGCCCCGAACCCATATCGCCCGCTGATTTCCCCGATAAGGCTGATCGCCCGCTGCTTGTCGGTCCAGGCCTGCGGCACTGACGTGCTCTGGGATTCAGGGCCGTTCACACTCGTGAGCAGTGATTCGCCTCCGTAGTAGTTCTGGGTGGGCCCGTGATACGGGTTGCTGCGGGCTTGGGCATCCGCCGAAGCCCATTCGAGCCGGAACTCCTGCGAAAGGGCCGCCTTGATCTCGGCAACCATGGCCTGCCCCGCCGCGAAGCCTTCTTCGGGTGTGCTGTGACATTTCCAGTTCCCCCCATCCTGTGTTGTTGCGCCCGGATTCTTCCTGAGGAGCATTGCCTTAAGTGGCGATCAGCACCGAAATCGTGGCCCCGCCGCCCGGTGTTTCACTGATCTCCAGCTCGCCGCCGTGGGCCTTCGCGATGCGCCGGCAGGTGGCCAGGCCGAGTCCTGATCCGGGACCGTCCCCGGCCCGGTTGAGCCGGACCAGCGGCTCCACGGCACGCTGCCTGTCGCCGGCGTCGATTCCCCTGCCGTTGTCCGCAACGGTCACGGTGGTTCCGTTGTCCCCGGCCACCGCGCTGATACTGACCTGCAGCGCGCGTTCGGGGCTGCTGTAGTTCAGCGAGTTGGCCAGGAGGTTCTGCAGCAGTGCCCGCAGCTGCGCGCGGTCCGCCACCAGGCCGGCGTCGTCGCAATTAATGCCGCTGGCGTCCCCAAGGTCCAGGCCAAGGTCGCGTGCGGCCTCGGCCGTGACAGCCAGC
>JBKKDH010000443.1:0-12997 GCA_046708445.1 Arthrobacter sp. | reverse complement strand
ATAGGTACAGATCAATGAAGATCCCAGATTCCGCGGCGCTGAAGGCGAGTTCGGCGCCGTCGAAGAAGAAGCCCCTGTATAGGTCGCTCTTCTTCCAAATTCTGATCGCCGTCGTGGCAGGTGTTCTTATCGGACATTTCTGGCCGAACCTCGGCTCGCAGCTGAGGCCGCTCGGCGACGGCTTCATCCAGCTCATCAAAATGATCATCGCGCCGCTGATTTTCCTGGTGATCGTCACCGGCATCTCAGCCGTAGGCGACGTCAAAGCGGTCGGAAGGGTCGGAGTCAAAGCCCTTCTCTACTTCACTGCGGCCACGCTCTTCGCGCTGGTCTTCGGCCTGATCGTAGGCAACATCGTCCAGCCCGGTGCCGGGCTGAACATCGATCCCAGCACCCTCTCCCAGGAAGCGCTAAACGCCAAGACCGGCAACACCCCGCCGAAGGACGCGGCAGCCTTCATCCTGGATGTCATTCCCACCAGCGTCATCGGCGCCTTCGCCAACAACAGCCTCCTGCAGGTCCTGTTCTTCTCGGTGTTCTTCGGCGCGGCCATCGTGGTCATCGGACGCGAACGCTGCATGCCGGTCATCAGCCTCATGGAGACCGTCCTGGAGCTGATCTTCAAGATCATGTCCTGGATCATGAAGGTGGCACCGATCGGCGCCTTCGGTGCCATGGCGTTTATCATCGGCCAGTACGGCCTCGATACCCTCAGCACCTACGCGCTGCTCATCGCCGCCTGCTACGGCGCGGCCATCGTCTTTATTGGACTCCTGTTCCTGGTGGCCTGGGGCTTCGCCCGCGTTCCCCTCTGGCAGTTCCTGAAGTACACCCGCGAAGAGTTCCTGCTGGCCCTGGGCACCGCCTCCACCGAGGCCGTGATGCCGCGCATCATGACCAAGCTGACCAACGCCGGCTGCTCCCGTGCAACGACGGGCCTCGTGGTCCCCACCGGCTACTCCTTCAACCTCGACGGCGCCGCGATCTACCTTTCCATCTCACTGCTCTTCCTGGCCCAGGCCTTCGGGCACAACCTGGACCTCGGCCAGCAGCTGGCTGCACTCGGCGTGCTGCTGCTGACGTCCAAGGGCATGGCCGGCGTTCCCGGGTCATCGTTCCTGGCGCTCTCCGCCACCGCCGCCGCCCTGGGCATCTTCCCGGTGGCCGGCGTCGCGCTGCTGCTCGGCGCGGACCGGCTCATGGACTCCATGCGCGTGGTGGTCAACCTGCTGGGCAACTGCGTAGCCACCTTCGTGGTCTCCAAGTGGGAAGGCCAATTTGACCGCAGCGTCATGGTCCGCGCCTTCCGAGGCGAGATCACCAACCACGACTCCGCCATCATGCTCGGCGTGCAGGACGACTTCGAGGACCAGGAACTTGAGCGGATCAGCGGCGGCCAGGAGCCGTCCCCCAAGTTCCGCGGCGGCCCGAACCCGGGTGACATCCCCGGGTTCCAGATGAGCCGGCCCGGCGCCCACGCCGCCCCGGCCCAGGAGAGCCCAACACCCGCAGTCCACGAATAGCGGCCAACGCCGCCCATTGCCCACTACGCAGGCCCCGCCCCGGAAGTCCCCGGCGCGGGGCCTGCGCGTTGACCGTCACGGGCCAGGAGCCTCGCCTAGGATCGCCTCATGACCGCAAACAGGGGACTTGCACTTTTCCGCTTCTGGTTCGCGCTGCTGGGTTTCGTGGCGGTGCTGTTCCAGTTCCTGCACCTGATGCAGAACGTTCCGGGCGCCAAGGCCGGAAACTACTTCAGCTACTTCACCATCGAGTCCAACATCATCGCCTTTGTCACGCTGGGCATCGCCGGCTGGTATGCCTGGAAAGGCGAGAGCCCGCGCTGGCTGGAACTGCTCCGGGGTGCCGCCACCGTGTACATGACCATCACGGGCATCACGTACAGCCTGCTGCTGAGCGACATCGATGTGAACACCCCCATCCCATGGATCAACGTGGTGCTGCACTACACCGTGCCCACCATCATCGTCATCGACTGGCTCGTGGACCTGCCCAAGGCACGGATCTCCATCAGGACCTCACTGCTGTGGCTGGCCTTTCCGCTGCTGTACCTGGCCTACAGCCTGATTCGAGGCCCAATCGTGGACTGGTACCCCTACCCGTTCCTGGATCCGCGGAGCACCGGGTATGGCACAGTGGCGGTCATGTCGGTGCTGATCGCGGTGGCGGCTTTCGCGTTTGCCATCGTGGCAGCGTTGTCCACCAAACTCCAGAACATGGTCCCGCACCCGGCCACGGCACCAGCCGCAGGGCGGCACAGGGTTCCGGTCGAAAAGGCCTAGAGCCGGGGCGGAGGCTAGAGCGGCAGCAGGGCGGAAAGATCCGCCCGCAGTCCGGAGGCCGCCACCCGGCCGGCCGCGACCGCGTCTGCCCAGCTCAACTGGCCGGTGACCATCCCCAGCCAGGTGGCGGCGTCGCACTCAATCACATTGGGCGGCGTGCCACGGGTGTGCCGCGGGCCTTCCACGCACTGGGTGACGCCGAACGGCGGCACCCGCACTTCCACGGAGTTGCCCGGAGCCCGGGCCGTGACTTCCTCCAGTGTGTACCGCACCGCAGTGGCCAGGACGGCGCGCGGGACAGGAACGACCGACGACGGCCCGGCACCTTGGCGCCACGCGGCCAGCGCCGCGGCACCTTCCTCCAGATCAATACGACGGCGGGCTACAGCCATGTTTCCGGCTTCTTTCCGATAGATAATCTCAGTAATGACCCCTTGAGAAGGCGAGTAGGGGCCAGCTGAAAAGACGGGTAGTGACAAAGGCAATTAGAGTACCGCGGACGCTGGCGGAGACGGAATCCGCCAAGCATGCTTCTTATTAAGGCTCATCGAAGAGTCGGCAGCAGTGAAGGCCCGGCCCCCGCAGTAGGGGCACTACATATAGGGCGTCCGCCACCGATTCCTGGTTGTGGATCGGACAGTCCGCCGGCGTCACGTCGGCCACGGACTCTCCCTCACTGACATCCACGACAGCGAAGGACCGCTGATGCCTCCCCTTCTCCTTGATTTCAACGATGCCTTCCGCAGCCTCACAGGCGGCAGCTTCAGCGAATTCTATGCCGAAATTTCGCCCTACTTTCCGCTGGCCATTGCAGGCGTAATTGTCTGGGGCCTCTGGCTTTACCGCTTCATCCTGTCCCACCGCGCGGGCCCGATATTCTCAGACTTCCGGGCTTCGACGTCAGTGGTAGTTCCTTCTTTCCACGAGGATCCCGAGATCCTGATGAGTGCACTGGAATCATGGCGGGCCCAAAAACCCGACGAGATCATCGTTGTGTTGGACGTCGAGGACCTGGACGCCTACCACCGGATTTCGGCCTTGGGGGACGAGACCATCCGCCCCGTCCTGTTCCATCACGTCGGCAAGAGATCCGCGCTGGGCGTCGGCATGCGGATGGCCAGGTACGACATCCTCGTGCTGACCGATTCGGACACCTGGTGGCAGCCGGGCCTCCTCGCGAACGTCCAGATGCCCTTCAATGACCCCGCAGTTGGCGCCGTGGGAACACACCAGACCGTCTACCAGCGGGACACGAGCGTGTGGCGGCGGATAGCCGACTGGCTGGTCAACGTCCGGTACCTCGACTACGTCCCGGCGATGGGCAGGGCGGGGGCGGTTCCCTGTATCTCGGGCCGCACTGCCGTCTACCGGCGAAGCGCCGTGATGGGAGTGATCGAGCACCTGGAGAACGAGTACTTTATGGGCCGCCGCTGCATCTCGGGTGATGACGGGCGCCTCACCTGGCTCGTGCTGGCGTCAGGCTACAAGACCGTCCACCAATCATCCGCCAGAGCGCTTTCCATGTTCCCGGCCACCTTCCGGGCCTTTATGAAACAGCGTGTCCGCTGGAGCCGCAACTCCTATCGGTGCTACCTCACTGCAGTCGCCAAGGGTTGGCTCTGGCGCGTGCCCTTTGTAACGAAAGTGACCGTCCTCCAGATCCTCCTTACGCCCGTCACCATGGGCTTGACCATGTTCTACCTCATCTTCAACCGCCTCGACCCCACCCCGTTCGGAGTGACAGCCGCCGTGTGCTGGCTCCTTCTGGGCAGGGGCATCCGCGGTATTTCCCATCTCCGCAGGCACCCGAAGGACATCCTGATCCTGCCGGTCCTTGCGGTCGTCGTCATCCTGGTGGCCCTTCCCATCAAGCTCTACGCGTTCGCCACGATGAACAAGCAGGGCTGGCTCACCCGCCATGCTGACCAGATGGGCGGCGACGGGCAGGACGCCCGGAGCCTCAACACCGGGGAAGTGGCAGCATGAGGGCGGGCCCGGCGATTACGGTAGGTGCACTCACGGCCGTGCTGGCCGCAGCAGGGTTCATCTACGCAGGAAACATCGGCAAAGGCGAAGCCGTGGATGCACTCGGCCGCAACGAGATAGCGGACAACGGCAATATCCAAGGCGTGCTGTACCCCGGCAACCCCGCCAGCGAAGCGCGCCTCGTGGAGCAGGAGGATGAACGCCTGGTCTACGTCCGGACCATCGCCTCCGCAGCCCGTTGGCGGGTGGAGGGCCTGGAGGGTCCCTACCGCATCAGGACTGGAGCCGGCTACACCCTGGTTCTGCCCGCCCGGAACGATGCGTACTCCGTTGCGGACCTGCTGGCTCTGGCACCCCATGCTTTCCGTCGCCAGGATGATGGCTCGTACCTGCTCTCCGAGAGTGTTGCCGTGTTAGCAGGCGCCTCACTGTCGCTCTCCTCACCGGATCCGGCACGGGGGCTGGACCTTCGGCTGGAAAGCGGAGCGGAGCGGTTTGTCTCGGTCGTAGCGCTGGGTGGGTCCCTCACGCTGGGCGGGTCCGAAGCTTCGAGGGTTTCCATCACCAGCTGGGACAGCACCAAGGGCGGTCCGGACAAGAGCACAGTCGACGGACGGGCATATATCCGCGTGGTCGGCGGACATGCCTCCTTCACGCACGCCGATGTTTCCTACCTCGGCTTCTGGAGCGGAAACACCGGCGGACTTTCCCTGACGGGGACAGATGCCGTTGGGACTTTCAGCGAGAAACAGCCGTCGCCGGCAACGGCGCAGGCGGACAGCGGAGGGGCCCGCCTCCTGCCGGAGGAGGAGCTGGCAACCCTCACGCAGGAATCAGCGCAGGACTACAGTGTGGTCACCGCCGGGATGGATAACCTCCGCGTCAGGAACAACGCCTTTGGCCTGTTCGTGACCAACGCGAGGGATATCGTCATCAGGGACACAATCATCTCCGAAAGTCTGGTGGACGGGCTGGTACTCCACCGGTTCGTCTCCAACGCCACCATCACAGGTACCTCGTCCTCCGGCAACGCCGTGGATGGCTTCAGCATCGGAAGGTCCACAGAAAGCATCAGCTTTGAGGGCGTCCAGGCAAGGGACAACGGCCGAAACGGCATGTCCATGGACGGCCGGCCGCTGGCCGACGGCCCCAACGCCGTCGGGACCGCCGTGGACGCGTACGGCGGGAACCGGGTCAGTGGCGGGTCGTTTGAGAGGAACGCCCGTTACGGGATCGAGGTCATAGGCGGATCAGGCCTGACGGTCCACAACAACCGGCTTGCCGGAAACGAAGTGGGCATCGTCGCAGCGGACGGCGCCAAGGGCGTCGTCATTGCCAACAACACCCTGCTCGACCACGGCCGGCAGGCCGTAGCAGTACGGGGTGCGGGATCGGCGGCGGAGGTCAGCGGGAACTCGATTCGGGGCGGGGACACCGGCATCTATATCCGGGACGCGACCGCCGCCGTTAAGGAAAACACCATGGACAACATTTCCAACCACGGCATCACGTTGCTGGGCGACGTCAAGGAAACCAATGTCGCCGGCAACGACGTGGCGGGAAACGGATCCACTGCCATCTGGAGTGAAGCATCGACAGGCGCCTTACTGGGCGAAAACGAGACCCTCGCGTGGGTTCCCGCGTACACCGTGGAGCGGGCAGTCAAGTCTGCGTTCCAGCCGCTCACTTTCATCTGGTTCCTGTTGGCGGCGCTATTGCTGGTGACTGCTGTAGCCCGCGGAAGGAATGCCGAACGCGTCCTCCGCAGCCCGTACGCCGACCACGTCCCGCTCACCTCGCTCAGCCGCGGAGTGGTGGAGTACGAAGACGTGAGGCAGCTGCGGTGACGGGCCGGAGGCTGCAGCCCATAGCCTGGATCGCCCTCGTCGGGATGGTGCTCGTCACCCTGGTAGCTGTCTTTGCAGCGGTCAGTTTCCAAAACGGCGCTCCGAAGACTGCCGCTCCACCGGCGGCGGGAGACCCGCCTGCATCCGAACCCGGGGCTGTTCCCTCACCCGGGTCCGGCGGACCTGCGGGGGTCCGCCCAGGTTGCCCTGCCCCAACGGTGACTGTGACCACAGCGGCGGAACTGATCTCAGCCCTGGCGGCGCCGCAGCCCGGTTCGGTGATTTTTCTCGCGGACGGCGTTTACGTCGGTAACTTCGTGGGAACCGGCGCCGGCACTTCCGAGCAGCCCATCACGCTGTGCGGCGGGAGAGGAGCCGTGCTTGATGGCGGCAACATGGAGGACGGCTACGTCCTCCATCTGGACAGGGCGTCCTACTGGACGGTGCAGGGGTTTACCGTACGGAACGGGCAGAAAGGGGTGATGCTGGATGAGGTTACCCGGTCTGTCATCCAGGGCACTGCGGTCGAAAGCACCGGCGACGAGGCCATTCATTTGCGCAGGTTCAGCTCGGACAACCGGGTTGTGGGCAACACCGTGCGTGGAGCCGGGCTAAGGAAGCCCAAGTTCGGTGAAGGGATCTACATAGGATCGGCCGAAAGCAATTGGTGCGATATCAGCGCCTGTGAACCGGACAAAAGCGACCGCAACGAAATCAGCGGAAACAGTATCTCGGAGACCACAGCAGAGAGCGTCGACATCAAGGAAGGAACCTCGTCGGGCCTCCTGCTTGATAACACCTTCGATGGCTCCACGATCAGCGAGGCGGACTCCTGGGTGGACGTCAAGGGCAAGGGCTGGCGGATAGAAAGGAATACAGGCAGGAACTCGCCCTTGGACGGGTTCCAAACGCACGAAATCGTTGACGGCTGGGGAACGGAGAATGTTTTCCGGGACAACACCGCGGAGGTCAACGGTCCGGGCTTTGGATACTCATTGAAACCGGTGCGCGACAACGTGGTCGATTGCAGCAACAGAGCCTCGCAGGCCGGGCAGGGACTGTCGAACGTCCCCTGCACCGTCTAGAGGGGTTACAGGAAACCAGCAATCAGGAAATCAGGAACGGCCGGCAGGCGGCCGCTTCCGCTCCATCCTCCTTTCGAGACGGAACGAGAAACCAATGAACAACCTTGATTCTTCCTTCAGCGCGCCCAAAATCACGGTGATCGGCACCGGATACCTCGGCGCAACGCACGCAATCTGCATGGCCATTATGGGCTTCGACGTCATGGGTTTTGACGTGGACCACCACAAAATAGACCAATTAAAGGCGGGCAAGGTGCCCTTCTACGAACCCGGGCTGCCCGAACAACTTGAAGAGGCTTTGGCGTCCGGACGCTTAAGATTCACCACCAGCCTTGACGACGTGGCCGACTTCGGCGATGTCCACTTCGTCTGTGTGGGCACTCCCCAAGCCGCGAATTCATCCGCTGCCAACCTCAGCTACGTCGAATCAGCCTTTACCGGCTTGGCGGCACGCATCGGGCACAAGGCGCTCCTGGTCGGGAAGTCGACCGTTCCCATCGGTACCGCGGAGCGGCTCACAGCCTTGGTCGCGGACATTTCACCGCTCGGAGCCGAACTCGAAGTTGCCTGGAATCCGGAATTCCTCCGCGAGGGTTTCGCGGTCCAGGACACCCTGCACCCGGACCGGCTGGTGTTCGGCGTGGCATCCGCCTGGGCCGAGGAAATTCTTCGGCGTGCCTTCAAGCCGCTGCTCGACGACGGCACTCCGCTGATCGTCGCAGACCTCGCCACCGCTGAACTGGTCAAGGTAGCGGCCAATTCCTTCCTGGCCACCAAGATCTCCTTTATCAACGCGATGGCGGAAGTCTGTGAGGCCACGTCGGCGGACGTCAGCCTGCTTGCGTCCGCCCTCAGCCTGGACGACCGGATCGGCGGCAGGTTCCTCAAGCCGGGCCTTGGCTTTGGGGGCGGTTGCCTGCCCAAGGACATCCGTGCCTTCAAACACCGCGCTGAGGAGCTCGGAGTCGGGCAGGCCGTCAGCTTCCTGGGCGAGGTGGATTCCATCAACAACCGGCGGCGCATCCGTACCGTTGACCTGGTGCGGGAGCTCGCCGGCGGAAACCTCACGGGTGTGAGGATCGCCGCGCTTGGAGCCGCCTTCAAACCCAATTCGGATGACGTCCGCGACGCCCCTGCCCTGGATGTAGCGCGGATGCTCTACCTTGAAGGCGCCATAGTCACCGTCTACGATCCGGAAGCCAACACTAACGCCCACCGTCTCTACCCCGACCTGAACTACGTGGGCAGCCTGGCCGCCGCGGTGGACCAGGCGGACGTAGTGGCGCTCCTGACCGAGTGGGAGGAGTTCCGTGCCGCTGATCCGGACTCTCTGGGGGTCCTGGTCCGCCATCGCCGCATGGTGGACGGGAGGCACGCGCTGGATCCTGAGCGGTACACGTCCCGAGGCTGGGAATACCGCGCACTGGGCCGGCCGTACACGCCCCGGCCAGCTGTGCCTGCAGCCGTGCCGGACGCTGCCCTTGAGCGGAAGGATGCGGCTAACACGGCCCCAGGGCTACCTCACTAAGATCTGGCCACAACCACTGCTTCGCGCAGGGCGTTCGGATTGGGGGCGGGCCGGCCTGGTCAACTGCTGCACGGCACGTTGCTCAGGCCCAGGCCGGCTTTGCTCTCCTTGCACGCGATGACAGTCCGGAGGCTGCTGGACTGTGCCCACACTTCGTAGCCGGGGACGCCGCCCAGGACCATGTTGTTGGAGAACCTGTTGTCCACGCCCCAACCCTCCAGCACGCTGTGAACCTGGAAGGCATCCCTCCTGGCACTGGACCCGCTGTTGCTGTCCACTACGTACCCGCGTCCCTTGATGTCCACCCAGGAATCGGCCGAGTTGCTCCCCGAGTAACCGGCGCCGTCAAAGGTGTTGCCCCGGATCACGCCCTTTGATGTGCCCTCCTTGGCGTCGATGCCTTCAGCGGACGTCCGGGAGATCATGTTGTTGAGGATCTGTACGCGGTCCGAGCGGTCGGGTACTGCCGAGGAGCCCATGACGGTATCCCAGTTGCTCTTGGCGCTGCCAACGTACACTCCCTCACCGTAGCCCGGCTGGGCCAGCCCCGTGTCATGGACATACGAGTCGCGCAGGATGCTGTCGCTGCTGTTCCTGCGGAAGTGCACTGCTTCACTTCCAATGCCGCCCACGTCCACGTTGCTGATGACCGTGTGGGTGCTCCCGTCCAGGACTATTCCCTTGGCAGCCTTCGACACGGACAGGCCGGAGATCCGCCAATGGCTCCCCTTGACGTGCAGTCCGTAGCCGCTTCCCGTGGATCCTGTGCTGAGGACGGCGGCCCGTGACCCGCTCAGAGTGATGGGTGCAGCAGCAGTCCCGGAGCTGGAAGCCACGAACCTTCCCACATATAGTCCGTCCCGCAGGTGGATGGTCTTGCCCGGAGCGGCCGCCAGTAAGGCAGCGCTCAGCTCGGCAGCCGTGGAGACTGTGACGGCGCCGGCCGCGATGGGTGCCGGCGGGAGTTCTGGTGCAGGCGAAACCTCGGTCTCGGAGGCGACACGGAATTCTGCGGCCACGGTTTGGCGGCCATCAAGATCCCAGCGCGCTTCGACCTTATGCGTGCCGGCCCCGGTCCTGATTGGCCATGTGTACGGTGGGCTGCTGTCCTGGCCGAGGTAAGTCCCGTCCATCTTGAACTTCACCGTGACGCCTGCAGGCGCTCCCGCGGTGACGATGAAATCGCCGGCTGGCTGGACAGACCCTGCCAGCGGCGCCCCTTCCACGCTTAGTCCGGGGCTGGTGGCCGCTGCAGCCACGGACGGGAGCGATGCGGCCGTCATGACCAGGATTCCGAGGATCCCCCCAGACCGTGTGATCGCCGGACGGTTCGAGCGCGTGCGTTGTTTGACCTTCATTTGAGACCCTTCCCCAGTGTTTCCCGGCCCAGCGGTTCCCAGGCCCAGCGTCTAATCCAGCAGAGCCGACACCGCCGGTCCGAGGCGGATCCTGCCTACGGGCTGACCGCCGCCCATTACGGGCTCGACCACCTTTTCCAGGACGCTGGAGACGCCCGGGATGTCCACTGCCCCGGCGGCGGCGAGCATGGTCAGGCCCACCAGGGACGTGGCCCTCAGGTTGCCGTCCAGCATCTTGATGGCCACTGCGACGCCCTGCGGGGTGGCCATCACCAGCACGCCTTCGGCGCCGATCTTGGCGATGATTTCGAGTTCGTCCATCACGATGGTGTTGGCCTCGCCCCGGCCCTGCACAGCCCACGGGTAGTCCAGCATGGAGGTGGCGATGGTGGCTGCCCGGGCATTGGAGTTCTTGTCGCCCGGAGCCTTGGCCAGCAGGGAGAAAGCACGGGCCAGGCCGGTCAGCGAGACGGCGGCCACCGGAGCCCCGCAGCCGTCGATCCCGAGGTGCGCGATCTGTTCGCCGGTGTACTCCTCGATCACGCTGCGGATGCGCTGCTGCAGGGGATGGTTGGGCTCGAGGTAGCTGTGCGTGTCCCAGCCGTTTTCCGTGCAGGCCCACAGGAACGCGGCGTGCTTGCCGGAGCAGTTGAAGGCGAGCTTGGACTTGCCGCGTTCGGACCGGACCAGCCAATTGCGGGCCGTCTCGTCCTGGGGCCACGCGGCCGGGCACTGAAGCTGGTCTTCCTTGACTCCCGCGGCTTTGAGCATTCCCTCCACCACGTCCATGTGGTCCAGGGATCCCACGTGGCTGGCGCAGGCCAGGGCCACCTGGGCGCCGCGCAGCGGGACGCCCGCCTGCATTGAGGCCAGGGCCTGGAGCGGCTTAAGTGAGGATCGGGCGTAGATGGGGGTGGTGGCGTCGCCGAGTGCGGTCACCACGGCGCCGTCGGCCGCAAGGAGCACCGCCGAGCCGATGTGCCGGGATTCCACAAAGCCGCTGCGTTCAACAACGGCCAGTTCGACGGCGGAGTCCACCGTGAAGGTGGCATGCGGGTTATGCGGCATGTTGCCAGTCTAGGGGCCGGTGCGGGGATTGCGGGGCTACTCCACGGTGACCATGACCGACTGCCAGCCGGACGCGCCGTCAGGTACGGGCTCGGCGCGCTGGTCCGTCTGTACCTCGCCGGTTCCATCAGTGGCGCGGACTTTGATGTAGTGCGGTCCCGGGGTGGCGTCCCATTCGTAGGACCACTGGCGCCACGTGATCACGGACGCCTCGGCGGACAGTGTGGCTTCAGCCCAGTCGCCGTTGTCGATCTGGACTTCGACTTTGGTGATGCCACGCGTCTGCGCCCAGGCGGTGCCTCCGATGGCCACCCGGCCGGCGGAAACCTTGGCGAAGGACTTGGGGACCTCAACCCGGGCCATCGTCTTGATGGGGCCGCGCTCCGACCAGCCGCGCTCCGTCCAGTAGGCCTTACTGTCCGCAAAGCGCGTGACTTCAAGGTCCACCACCCACTTGGTGGCGGAGACGAACCCGTACAGCCCGGGCACCACCATGCGGACCGGATAGCCGTGTTCCAAGGGCAGGGGCTCACCGTTCATGCCGATGGCCAGCATGGCGTCGCGGTCATCCTGCAGCACTTCCAGGGGCGTGGAGGCGCTGAAGCCATCGATTGAGGTGGACAGCACCATGTCCGCCCCGTCCGTGGGACGGGCCCGCTTGAGGACCTCACGGATGGGCAGGCCCAGCCATTTCGCGTTGCCGGCGAGGTTGCCGCCCACTGGATTGGAGACGCACGTGAGGGTGACGTGCGATTCGATCAGGTCGGCGTCGAGCAGGTCCGCGAAGGTGAGCCGCACCTCTTCCTCCACCAGGCCGTGGACCCGGAGTTCCCAGTCGTCGGCGTTGATCTCCGGGACGCTCAGCGCGGTGTCAATCCGGTAGAAGTCCCCGTTGGGCGTGACCCAGGGTGTCACGCCGGCCACGGGGGACTGAACTCCGGCAGGTACGGCCGCTGCTGGCTTCACCGGCGCGGGCAGTTGAAGGGCGTTGCGTGCCTGGGCGATGTTGCTGCGGGCCGCGCTCAGGAGCCGGCCACCGGTCGCGGCGATGCCGGCGGCTGCCGCAGTGATGCCCGCGGCGGCGAAGAAGCTGCGGCGGCTCGTGGCGGGACGCTCCGGCTCCTTGGCGGCGGTGTCTGCCGGGGCGTCGGGCCACGTCCTGGTCCGCCACAGCGGAGCTATCAGCAGCCGCAGCACCACCAGGCCCGCCAGTGTACCCACGACGGTTGGGATGGCATCCAGGGGCTTGACCCCGGCGCGGGTCACCACACTGGCCACGATGACGGTGCCCATCAGCACAACGCCGGCCACGCCGAGGGCCCATTTGCGGTAGGCCACCACGCCCAGCACGCAGGCAAGGAGGAAGATGGTCAGGCCCATTCCTACGAACAGCGCAGCCTTGTCGTTGGTGCCGAATGTGGCGATGGCAAAGTCCTTCATCCACGGCGGCGTGAAGTCGATAAATGTGGACCCCAGGGCAAGCACCGGGGTGGCCCGCGCGGTAAAGAATGCACCGATCAGTTCGGCGACGGCAAGAACGACGGCGGCCGCCACGACACCGGCCAGCGCGGCCATGGCGGTTGGACCCTTGAGCCACTTCAGAAGCTTCTTCATGCCGTTGGTTCGTAGCGGACGGCGCGGGGGATTGTTCCGGGGGCGGCCGGGGACCGACACAGCTTAGGAGCCTGCAGGGTGCACAAAGTACCCTTGGAGACTGTGAAGGTACTCGTCATCGGCCCCGGAGGCCGCGAACACGCCATTGTCCGCTCCCTGCTCGCCGACCCCAACGTGTCCGAGGTCCACGCAGCTCCCGGCAATGCCG
>JBKKDH010000442.1:0-7175 GCA_046708445.1 Arthrobacter sp. | reverse complement strand
CGCGATGGACCGGTCGGCGGTGTTCATGGTGCCGATGATGTAGAGGTTGTCCGGCAGCGTGAACGGCTCGTTGGGGCTGTACTGCAGGTAGATCCGGTCGTCGCGGTATTCCAGCAGGAAGTACAGCTCGCCGAACACCTTGGCCAGGTTGGCCCGGTTCATCTCGTCGATGATCAGGAAGTAGGGCTTCTTTTCGTTCCCGGGCTTGGCGGCTTCCTCGGCCAGCCTGCGCAGCGGCCCGGCGACGAGCTTGAAGGACACCTGGCCTTCGTCGGTCTTGTCCGGCCGGTAGCCCTCGAAAAAGTCCTCATAGGCGTACGACGGATGGAACTGCACCAGTTTCACCCGTTCGTCCGTGCTGTCATCAGCAAGTTCCGCGGCGAGGTGCTTGGCCAGGTACGTCTTGCCGGTACCGGGCGGGCCGTACAGCACCAGCTGGCGGTTCTCCTCGAGCAGTTCCGCGATCTCCTGCAACGGTTCAAGGTCCATGTGCAGCGAGTCGGCGAACTCGCGGGTGAGGGGGCGGAAGCCCTCCTGGTGGGGAGCGACGGCGGCAGCACCGGCGTCGTCGTCTTCCGGTTCCGCTTCGGCGGGCAGCAGCGCCTGCAGGGCCTGCACCACCTTGGTGACGTCCACGATGATTCCCGGCGTGGCGAGCTGGCGCTGCACATGCCGGGGCAGGTCGGTGGTGGTGTGGGCTTCGTCGAACCAGCGGACCTTGCGGCGGATCCGGCGGTTGTCCTCGTTGTGCTCCGGCTCCCCCAGCACGACGCCGAGCCGCACCTTTCCGGAGTTCTGGTACAGGACCAGATCGCCTGGCTTCATCACGGTGAGGATCGCAAACACCGCGGTCTTGGTGTCCTCGCGTTCCACGTAGCCGAGGTGCTTGTAGTCCTCGTCCACGGCGTGCTGCACCAGCCCGGCGGTTACGCCGGCGTCCAGGAGGCGGAGATGTTCGACGTCAAGCGTCACCTTCTCCTCGCCCTGCCAGGCGGCAAGCAGCTCGGTGTTGTCGCTGTGGGTCCGCAGCAGCCACGCCCGGCGGCCGGGATCGCCCACCTTGCGCCACTGGCTCACCAGCTGGCGGGCATACCAGTCGATGCGCTGCCCGGCCTGCTCGTCAAGGTGCAGCCGGATGCGGTGGATGTCCGCTGTGATGTCCTCGTCCGTGTCGCCCTTCGCACCGCCCACGAGGGATGCGAAGGCGTCCCGGATTTCCTGCCGCTCCACGTCCGCCACCACTGGCTCGAAGTAGCTGGGCCACGCCAGGTACTCGATGCTGCGGCGGATGGCGGGCTGGTCTCCGGGTGTGCCGGCTGCGAGCTCGTGGAACTTCAGCGGATCCTTCAGGGCCTTGCTGATGGCAGCCGGAATTTGCTGGTCCACGTGCTGCACAAAACGGCAGAGCCACTTGAGGTGGTCCCAGATGGTCCAGTTGAATTCGGCAGTGCGGTCCCTGATCACGCCATGGTCCGTCATGCCCTTGTAGAGCTCCTCGGGCAGCTCCAGTGGCGGTTCCAGCCAGGAGGCGGCCTCGGCCACGCGGGCGCGCTTGACCTTGAGCGACTTGACCTCGTGTGCCAGCGGCAGGGACTGGAGGAACAGGAGTTCAACGGCCAGCTGCTTGGCGGCACGGGACGAGTCCTGGAGGTTCTGGCGCAGGTTGGTCATCATGGGCGCCTTGGGATCCGGGACGCCCCGCTCCAGGCGTTCATGCAGCTCCCCCGCGGCTTCCGACGTCCAGGTCAGGGTCAGGCCGTCCAAGGCGGAGGGCTTGCCCTGCAGGCCCGGCCCGAGCACAAACCAGGCCGCGTCCTCAATCTCCTGGGAGATACCGAGGGCGCGGGGCATGGCAGATTTGGCGGTCGGGGTCATGGGTCCAAATTTACAGGGTTAAGCTGAACGCCCGCTCCAAGCACCCTGACCCCAGTACACGCCAGGGTGCCTACTTTCCCGTCACCGTCCGCTTCCGGCCGAAGATGAAGTACCCCATGGGACCGATGAAGTTGATCAGGGCGGCTATCCGCCAGGCTGCCTTCGGCCCGTTGATCAGCTCAGCCGGGCGCTTCGAGATATCCCGCTGCGCAGCGACCATCAGCGCCATCTGGGCGATCCCGATCAACACCGTTCCTGCCCGCGCCGCCGGGGGCATTTCTTTCCAGGTCTTCTTTTTCATCTTGGCCATGGTCAAAGCTCCTTAGTCCGGTCTTCAGTAGCCCAGGTCTTCAGTGTCCGGCGTGGACAGGGCCAACGCAACGGCTTAGGCGGCGAACGGCGCCATCCGTTCTTTTTGCTCCTGCGTCAGCCTGACCACCCGACCGGTGGCCTCGTCAACAAATGCCAGGTGGCTGCTTGCCCGGACGCAGTCCTCCCCTGTGACGGGGTCCTGGACGAGGTAGTGGATGTCGAAGCTGGCGCCCTTCACGGCACCGACCCACACCTGGACCACGGCCGGGACGTTGCGGTATTCCAGTGTCCTGACGTAGCGGATCCGGTGGTCCACCACCAGCGCCATGACGCCTTCCGGAACGTCGTTGAACAGGGACACCTCTGGCTCGATGCCCGGCAGCCCGGCACCACGCGGCGGCCCGAAGGCACCGATGCGGGCCTCCTCCAGCATCCGGACGATCTGGACGTTGTTGATGTGCCCGTAAGCGTCCATGTCGCCCCAGCGCATGGGGACCAGCACCTCAATGCGCCGGGGCCGGGCCTGGTTTACTGATGCGTCCTTTCCGGTGGGGGACTCACCGACCGACGGCGTTTCGGCGGCCGGGTCTCCGGCCGTCGGCACACCAGTCGTCGGCGCACCAGTCACCCGCGCACCGGCCTCCTGCGCGGTCAGCTGTGCACCGCCGTCGAGTCATCCACGGAGGTTTCCTCGGCATTGGACCCGGCGAACTGGGACATGTAGAGCCGGTAGTACGCGCCCTCGGCCGCGAGCAGCGTCTTGTGGTTGCCCTGCTCCACGATCTTGCCGTTCTCCATCACCAGGATGGTGTCGGCGTCGCGGATCGTGGAGAGTCGGTGCGCGATCACGAAGCTGGTGCGGTCCGTCCGCAGGGCGGCCATGGCCTTCTGGACCAGCAGTTCGGTGCGGGTATCCACGGAACTGGTGGCTTCATCCAGGATGAGCAGTGACGGGTTGGCCACAAACGCGCGGGCGATGGTGATGAGCTGCTTTTCGCCGGCGCTGACGTTGTTGCCTTCTTCGTCGATCACCGTGTTGTAGCCTTCCGGAAGCGCGCGTACGAAGCGGTCCACGAAGGTGGCCTTGGCCGCTGCCATGACCTGCTCCTCGGTGGCGTCCAGGTTGCCGTACCGGATGTTGTCGTAGATCGAGCCGCCAAACAGCCAGGCATCCTGCAGGACCATGCCCACCTTCGAACGAAGCTCGGAACGGCTCAGCGTGGTGATGTCCACGCCGTCCAGCGTGATGGACCCGGAGTTGAGCTCGTAGAAGCGCATCACCAGGTTCACGAGCGTGGTCTTGCCGGCGCCGGTCGGACCGACGATGGCCACTGTGTGCCCGGGCTCAGCCGTGAAGGACAGGTTTTCGATCAGCGGCTTGTCCTCGGTGTAGCTGAACGTGACGTCCCGGAACTCCACATGCCCGTCGGTTTTGGCGGGAAGGTGGTCGGTGGCCGTTTCCGCGTCCTGCTCGTCCGCGTCCAGGAATTCAAAGACGCGCTCCGAAGACGCCACGCCGGACTGGAGCATGTTGGCCATGCCGGCCATCTGTCCCAGCGGCTGCGTGAACTCGCGCGAGTACTGGATGAACGCCGTGGCGTCGCCCAGGGACATGGATCCGGAGGCGACGCGGAGGCCTCCCACCACGGCGATGCCGACGTAGCTGAGGTAGGAGACGAACTGCATCACCGGGAAGATGATGCCGGAGACGAACTGGGCACCGAAGCTGGCCTTGTACAGGGCCTCGTTGCGTTCCTCGAAGCGCTCCAGCATGTCGGCGTCGCGGCCGAAGACCCTCACCAGGTCGTGGCCGGAGAAGGACTCCTCGATTTGTCCGTTCAGCGAGCCCGTGTTCTTCCACTGGGCGGCGAAGAGCTTCTGGCTGCGTGATCCGATGATGCCGGCGGCGACACCTGACAGCGGGAGGGCGATCAAGGCAATGAGCGCCAGCTGCCAGGAAACGATGAACATCATGACCACGATGCCGATGACCGTCAGCAGGGAGTTGATGAGCTGGGCAAAGGCCTGCTGGAGTGCCTGCTGGATGTTGTCGACGTCGTTCGTCACCCGGGAGAGGACGTCGCCGCGCTGGCGGGTGTCAAAGTAATTCAGCGGCAGCCGGTTCAGCTTCTTTTCGGTGTCGTCGCGGAGCTGGCGGATGACCTTCATGACAATGCGGTTCAGGACGTACCCCTGCAGCCACAGGAAGATGTTGGCCACGAAGTACATCAGCAGCACGATGGCAATGAGGAACGACAGCCTCTGGAAGTCGATGCCAGTTCCGGGCACCAGCTCCATCTTCGCGATCATGTCCGCGAAGTTGTCCTGCCCCTGCTGGCGGAGTCCTTCGACGAACTCTTCCTTGCTGGCGCCGGCGGGGAGCTGCTTGCCCACGACCCCGCCGAAGATCACGTCCATGGCCTGGCCCAGGATCTTGGGGGCGATGACGTTCAGGACCACCGCGACCACCACCAGGGCGACCACGGCGTAGATGCCTGCCGCTTCGGGCTTCAGCAGCCCCATCAGCCGCTTGGCGGAGGGCCAGAAGTGTTCCGCCTTCTTGGCGGGCATGCCGCCGAACATGTCGCCGTCGGCCTCCGAGGGCTTGTATTCCTCCTCGAAGAATTCGTCGTCCTCCAGGACCTCGGGCGTTGCCGCGGAATCCGTCGTTTCGGTGGTCGGGCTTGGTGAGTCCTACTTGGGGGCGCTCATGCCATTTCCTCCACGCTCAGCTGGGATTCGACAATTTCCTGGTACGTGGGCGAGGTTTCCAGGAGTTCCTCATGTGTTCCACGGTCCACGATCCGGCCGTTGTCCAGGACCAGGATCTGGTCCGCCTCGGTGATGGTGGAGATGCGCTGGGCCACGATGATCACGGTGGCGTCGGCGGTGGTCCGCTTCAGCGCCGCCCGGAGCCTGGCATCAGTGGCGACGTCCAGTGCCGAGAAAGAGTCGTCAAAGAGGTACACCCTGGGCTTCGTGACCAGGGCCCGCGCAATGCAGAGCCGCTGCCGCTGGCCGCCGGAGACGTTGGTGCCGCCCTGGGCGATGCGGGCGTTGAGCCCGTTCTTCTTCTCGCGGACAAAGTCCTCACCCTGGGCCACGTGCAGCGCGTCCCACAGTTCCTGGTCGGTAGCTTCGGTCTTGCCGAACCGCAGGTTGTGCTCGATGGTGCCGGAGAACAGGTACGGGCGCTGCGGCACAAGGGCCACACGCTTGGTGATCTCGGCCCGGTCCAGGTTGGCCACTGACACGCCGTCCAGGAGCACCTCGCCCTCGGCGATGTCGTACAGGCGTGGCAGCAGGGACAGCAGCGAGGTTTTTCCTGCGCCGGTTGACCCGATGATGGCCACGGTCTCGCCCGGCTTCGCGGTGAAGCTGATGTTGCTCAGCACCGGCGACTCGGCGCCGGGGTAGGCGAAGGTGACGTTCCGGTATTCCACCACGCCGGCCAGGGTGGCGGGAGTTTCCGGCCGTTCGGGGTCGTGGATGGAGGGTTCGACGTCGAGCACCTCACCGATGCGGTCCGCGCACACCGAGGCTCGCGGGATCATCATGGCCATAAACGTGCCCATCATGACCGCGATCAGGATCTGGAGCAGGTACTGCAGGAAGGCCGTCAGGGCGCCCACCTGCATCTCACCGGAATCAACGCGCTGCCCGCCGAACCACAGCACGGCGGCGGTGGACAGGTGCAGGATCATGCCGATGGCCGGGAACATCAGGACAAACAGTGCGCCGATCTTCAGCGACACGTCGGTCAGTTCCTTGTTGGCCTCGCCAAAGCGTTCTGTTTCATAGGGTTCGCGGACAAAGGCTCGCACCACCCTGATGCCGATGATCTGTTCACGCAGGACGGCGTTGATGCGGTCGATCTTCTTCTGCATGGAGCGGAAGAGCGGCATCAGCCGGACCACCAGGTAGCCCACCACCACAACGAGCACCGGCACGGACACCCAGACCAGCCAGGACAGGCTGATGTCCTCACGCAGCGCCATGATGATGCCGCCGATGCACATGATGGGGGTGGCCACCATGAAGTTCAGCCCCATCAGCACCAGCATCTGGACCTGCTGGACGTCGTTCGTGCCGCGGGTGATGAGGGTGGGCGCACCGAAGGTGTTCACGTCCTTCGCGGAAAAACTGGTGACCTTCCGGAACACCCCGCGGCGCAGGTCGCGACCCACGGCCATGGCCGTCTTGGAACCGTAGTACACACCGGCAATCGCGGTGCCGACCTGGATGAAAGCGACCAGCAGCATCACGCCGCCGGTACGCCAGATGAAGTCCGTGTCCCCGCGCGATACGCCTTCATCGATGATCTGGGCGTTGAGGCTGGGAAGGTAGAGCGCCGCAATAGTGGACGCCAGTTGGAACAAAATGACGGCAACGATGTATGGCATATACGGCTTGGAATAGCGCCGTATGAGGGTGAGGAGCATGCCCACGGATCCTTAGGAAGAGAGCGCGAAATGGTGTGAATAAGTACTAGCAGCCGGGGCTGACATTCTTAGCCTTCCCACTCTACGAAATCCGTTGCCCGTGCGAAACATCCGCACCCAAAGATCATCCGATCGGCGTACTGTCTGTGGCGGGGTCCTGGGAACCGGACTCCGGGCCCTGCTGCTTTCCGGCGGCCGCGAGGTAATGCGCGGCCGCTTTCTGCAGTTTCCGTTCCTTGCCGAGTTCCTTGGCCACGGCCTTCAGCATGGATGCCGTCTTCGCCTGCTCAACGGCGATCTCCTGCTGGACCACTGCCTGCCGATGGACGGCAGACATCGCCTCGGAAAGCTGCAGCTGCTGTTTGGCGAGCAGCTGCTGGGTCTCCAGGATCAGCGGCACTACCTCCAGGGAAGCAGCCTCGTGGTCGCGTCCGGCGCCGCTTTCACTGCTCCGCTGCCGCCTCAGTACCTCAACGAACTCACGGTCTATATCGTCGACCTCGGCACCCCCCCCCGGGGGCCCCCGCGGGGGTGGCCGGGCCCCAT
>JBKKDH010000441.1:0-3784 GCA_046708445.1 Arthrobacter sp. | reverse complement strand
CCCGGGCGTCGGCCTCGCGGACGGCGTCGGATTCGCGGGCCAGCACGGTGCGCTTGCGGGAGAAGGCGTTGCCCCGCTCATTGCCGTCGCCCATGGGCTGGCGGACAACGTCCTCTTCCTCGACGCGGTTGGTGAATCCGTCGATGGCCATGTCCAGGCGGGCGCTGAAGAGGTGCTGGTGGAAGGGGGCGCCGAGGCCCGGTGCCAGTTGGGAGATGTTGTCCGAGCCGCCTTCGGGGTAGGCGCTGGTAAAGACGACGCCGGTGGCCTTGGCTTCGAATTCGATGGTGCCGTCCAGGTAGAGGTACCAGTAGAAGCCGTAGTCGTAGTTGCCGATGGTGGTGAAGAAGGAGATCACCAGGCGGCGGTTGCGGCGGGCGTAGTTGATGCCGGTCCAGAGGTCGCTGTGCTTGGACAGGATGCCCCAGTCTTCCTCGTGCATGCAGATGCCGTTGCGGATCTCGCGGGGGTTGCCTAAGGCGTCGGAAATGACCGGGCTGAGGTAGCTGATGTCGCCGAGGCAGTCACACCCGAGCTCCAGGGAGTTGGCGTACTGGCCCACCAGATATTCGCCGGTGTCGAAGTAGTTCTGCCAGGACCGGATGGGTGAGGGGTCGCCGTAGGGCACCACCATTTCGGCAATGGAGGCCCGGTTGATGATGGGCCGCTTGCGGTCACCGTCCTGGAAGGCGATGTTGTGCAGCACCACGCCTTCGCGGACGTCGAAGCCCACGTCGAGGCTCCATTTCTCCCATTCGACGTGGTTGCCGCCGGTGACGGTGAAGCTGGGGCCCTCCGGCTGGGCAATGCTGATGGGCTTTTGCGTGGTGCGGAGCGGGCCGGTCAGGTGGGGGTCCGTGTAGTTGCCGTGCTCTGTTGGCACCGGCATGGCTCCGAGATCCAGCACCCGGGTGACCTCCTTGTTGACCACGTCAACATACGCCACAAGCCCATCCACGGGGTGCGCCCAGGCGCTGTCCTCCGGGAAGTCCTGGACAAACGCCAGGCCACGAAGGATGCGCCGGCCCGTCTCCTCCGGGTACTCGAAGACACCGGCCGAGAGCGGGGCAACGCGGACTTTGCCGACGTCGAGCCCCCGCCCTGCCAGAGCCTTCAACCAGCGGTCATCCGCAGCCAGGAGCGACTCCACCACTTCGAATTCCTCTTCAAGGACGGGAAGCGCGCCGGTGACCGCAGTGTCCAGTTCGATCGCGGACACCACTTCCTGCCGGGTCACGGAGACCACCACATCAGTGGGCGCACCGCCACTGATGTCATGGACAAAGATCCGGAACCTGCGGTCCTCGGCAGGGCTCGCGACGGCGGCAGTCCCGCGGGCGGGGTCCAGCAGGCCCAGGTAGGCGATGCGTTTCTCCGGGCCGAGATGCCCGGCCGCGCTCAGGATCCCCTGGACCTCGGTGATTTCGTCGCCTGAAGCCAGGCGGTACGGGGTAACTGTGTCAGCTGGTGCAAGCGTCATGGGTGACCTTTGTCCGGGACCGTGGCTGGTCGGAATTTTTATTTTCTATAGTTGTAGAGAATAAGCGTCCGTAAGATGGCTCACAAGGGTTTGAGCGAAAATATTTCCGGGGAGCGGCCGCGGTGCCAAAGATTGTTGACCATGACGAGCGCCGGCTGGAACTGGTGGATGCCACGTGGCGGATCATCGCCCGGCTGGGCATCGAAGGCGCCACCATGCGGGAGATCGCCCTGGAGGCAGGCTTCGCCAACGGAGCCCTCAAACCGTATTTCGCCACGAAGGACACCCTCCTGGAATTCGCTTTCGGGCACGTCTTCAACAGGACCAACCAGCGCATCGCCCAGGTGACCGAGGGCAAATCCGGACTGCCGGCGCTGCGGGCCTTCTGCCTGGAGGTGCTCCCGCTGGACGAGGAGCGGGTCAACGAAGCCCGGATCGTCATCCCGTTCTGGCAGAAGGCCATCAACGATCCGCAGAAGGCGGAGATCCACCAGCAGTCCATGGAGGAGTGGCTTGCTGCCATCCGGCAATATCTCGCGGAGGCGCGGGACGCGGGGGACGTCAGCGCCGCCGTCGACGACGCCACCCTTGCCAGCCAACTCCTGAACATGCTGCTGGGCGCCCAGATCGGGGCAGCCCTGGCTTCCGGCCCCGGCACCGATCCCCGCCTGGCCGACCAGCTTGAGGGCTATCTGGCACTGCTGGCCGAGTAGCTCAGCCCGGCCAAAATCCAGCCCGGCCAAAATCCAGCCCGGCAAAATCCAGCCCGCCCGGCACCGTCGGGACGCCAACCAGGAGACCTCCACCATGACCATTCCCCCTGAGATCGACACGCCGGACATCATGATCGACGTCGACATCCTCGACCGGAACATCGCCCGGATGGCAGCGGCTGTCCGGGAAAAGGGCATTGCCCTCCGCCCCCACGCCAAGACACATAAAATCACCGAGATCTCCGCGCGCCAGATGGCCGCCGGAGCAGCAGGCCTGACAGTGGCAACCATCGGGGAAGCGGAAGTCTTCGCCGGCGCCGGAATCGACGACATCTTCATCGCCTACCCCCTCTGGATGTCGCCGCACAAGGCCGAGCGCCTCCGGCGCCTGGCAGCAACGGCAACCATCGCGGTGGGCGTGGACTCCGCGGCGGGGGCAACCAAACTGGGAGCCAGCCTCGGGGAAGCGGCCGGGAGCGTCAGCGTGCTGGTGGAAATCGACAGCGGCCACCATCGCAGCGGCGTGAGCCCCGACGCTGCGGCGGTTGTGGCCGAAGCTGCCGCGCGCGCGGGGCTGCAGGTAGCGGGGGTCTTCACCTTCCCGGGCCACAGCTACGCCCCCGGGATGCCGGCCGAGGCCGCCGGGCACGAGCAAAAGGCGCTGCGCCTGGCCGCCGAATCCCTGGCGACGGCAGGGTTCGAAGCCACCCGCCGAAGCGGAGGTTCCACCCCCACGGCACTTCTGACCGAGGGATCTGTAGCCACAGAAGTGCGTCCCGGCGTCTACGTCTTCGGCGATGCGCAGCAGCTGGAACTGGGCCGGTGCGCCATAGAGGATATCGCCCTGACTGTCGCAGCCACCGTGGTAAGCCATCATGAAACCACTCCGGATGCGCCCGCGCGCTTCATCATCGACGCCGGCAGCAAGATCCTGGGCAGTGACCGGCCGGCCTGGGCTACCGGCTTCGGCCGCCTGATCGACCACCCGGATGCCCGGATCATTGCCCTCTCGGAGCACCACGCCACCGTTGAGTGGCCCGAAAGCAGGACCCGTCCGCCCCTCGGTGAGCGGCTGCAGGTGGTTCCCAACCACGTCTGCCTGGCCATCAACCTGGTGGACGACGTCGCTGTGACCAGCAACGGCGCCCTCGTGGACCGCTGGGCTGTGGCAGCGAGGGGCAGGAACAAGTAGCCGGTAGCGCCGGACGTAAACACCACAGCGCAAATCTTTTTTCGCCAACTGTTGAAAAAAGAATGCATCCGGCGTTAACCTGAGAGAACTGTGTTCCAGGACACAGCCATCGGGGAACCCACGTTATGCGGCCATCCGTCGTCAGGAACACCATGCCAGCAGCAGTCCAGCCCGCCAGCCAGAACCTCACGTCCAGCGTTGCACTGACGTTCGACCACTGGAAACACCTCGTGGCGGAGTCCTTTGTGCCGCTCGCTGCCAGGACCACGGATGTTGACGGGTTCCGCGGCCGGATGCGGTCCCGGGTGCTGGACCGGATGTCCGTCGTCGAAGTCACGGCCACCTCCCACGAGGTCCACCGCACCCCTGCCCTGATCGCCCAGGCCGGGGAACGCTATT
>JBKKDH010000440.1:0-4864 GCA_046708445.1 Arthrobacter sp. | reverse complement strand
TTCAGGTTTTCCGCGTTGGGGTCTCCCGGCTGGTAGCCCAGGTCTTCCTCCTCGCAGCGGTAATCGCCACGGGTGCCGCCGGTGTTGCCTTCGAAGACCATAAAGGTCTTGCCGGGGTGGGCCGGGTCCGCAAACGTGTACGGGTCACGGAAGGCGAAGCCGGGGTTCTGTGCCTTGTTCTGGTACATCTTTCCGTCCGGCTCAAGCAGCTTGGTGTGCTCGAAGCCGTCGAAGGTGACGCCGTTCTCGTCTGCGTGGATCTTGCCCAGTGCCTTGGCAATGGCCGCGTCCGGGGCGATGCCGCCGCCGCCCGCGTTCCGCTCTGCCACGTCGTAGAAGGTGGTGGCCGTGTAGAACACGTTGACCTGGTTGCCCTGCATCAGGCGGGTGGAGCCGGACCACTCGGTGTTGCCGATGGAGGTGTCGTCCAGGAACAGGTGTCCGCCGTAGTTCCACTTGTCCTTGGCCGGGTCGGCGTTGGTCTTGCGGAAGAAGTAGCCGATCCGGGCGTTCCAGTGGCGCTGGTCGAAACCGTAGCCTGCGTGACGGTCGGCGACCAGGGAGAAGATGACGTCGTAGCCCTTGTAGCTGATCTGGTTGGCGTTCTCATCAGTCAGGGACCAGGTGTCCCAGACCCAGACGTCGTCATTCATGGCGGGGAAATCCTCGGGGATCTCCGGCATGGTGACATCCGGGCTCATGGAGTTCTCACCGGGAGCCACGGTGGAATCGCTCTGTGCCATGATCTGCTTGGCATCCGCGCGGGTCCACTTGGAGGTGAAGTCCGACGCCGGATCGTGGGCCTGCTGGCTGTGCGTGGTGGGCAGGGGAAAGCCCGGGGTCGGGGCCGGCATCTGCTCGGCGGCCGGCGGATCCGCCGGCTCGTTGGCCTGTGCTGACGGCATCGCCAGGAAGGCCGAGGCCGCAACGGCTGCCGCCAGTGCTGCGGCGGCAGGGCGCCACCGCAGCATCCGGGGGGTTTGGGGGTGCTTGTGCATTTTTGCTCTTCTCGCGGAGGTGAGACTGTTCGTGGAAGACGGGCATATGCCCTATTGCCTCGAAACTCCGGCGAGCCCAACAACACCGCAGGCGTCATCGAGGACGCCGTTGTGTCGAGGGAACGGGGCTTGGGTGGGCCCCGCAGGTGGCCCAGGACAAATCGTTGTTTCCTGGGTCCGCTTCCACGCTAGGCAACCCGCGGAGGGCTTTTCAAACCGTGTTTCCTGACCGAAAATATACATGTCAGACATTTCATGCAAGCGCTTACATCATCAAAGCGCGCGCGTGCCAGAACGGTTCGGTTGAGTCAAATGTTTCTTTGGAAATAGTCAACCGTGGGAAATGTCACGTCACGGCCACCCCGGATTCACCGAAGGTTTGGTGGCGGACCCGCCTCGGGTGGATCGCCCAGGGTTGGATCAATCGATGGGAGAAGGCTAAGGAAAAAGGGAACGCGGTGCCTGGAAGATCCCCTCCATCCGCCAGGCATCCAGCTGCCGAAGGCGGACGGCGCCCTCGGCAGACAGGCGCACGGAGGCCCCGCCGAGTGTGGGATACACCCGGGCGGTCAGAGGCTTGCCGTTGGCGAAGATCTCCACGGCGGAGCGGTCCATCAGGACACGGAGCCGGAGCCTTCCACCGGGCAGGGTTACCGGGCCGGATTTCTCCTCCCTGTCTACGGACAGGTCCAGGCTGCTGCGGGAGCGGTCCAGGTACACCAACGAATCTCCGCTGTTCCCGGCGTGGCGCCGGATTTCGATAACCGTCTCCTCGGTCCCACCGCTGCCGGAACGACCCACCGAGCCCAGTATCCCGAGCCGGAAAACGCTCCCAGGCTCCACTTCAAGGTCAAGCTCCAGGTCCAACTGGTTCCCGCCAACTCCGGCCAGGACCTCGCTGCCGGCCACCTCCCGCGGACCGATCCGCACGTGGTCCCGGCGGAGTGCCTCGATCTCCGGCGCGGGCGCAAACACCAGTTCCCCATGGGCGTCCAAAGTGGCCACGCGGGGAAGGCTCATCACGCCGGACCAGCCCGCCTCCACCATGGCTTCATCCGTCCGGCCCTCCTGCAGCCACCCGAACATGACGCGGCGGCCCGCGTCGTCGGCGAACGACTGGGGGGCGTAAAAGTACCGGCCGCCGTAGTCCAGCCGGTGCAGCTGACACGGGGTGTAGGAGTCTCCCGCGTACCGACCGGTCCAGTACAGCGGGTGCCGCGTGTCGCCGTCGTCCCACGCCGAAAAGACGAGCACGTCGGGGCCTGCACTCCCCTCCACCAGCGGCCCCGCACCGCGGTCGCCCAGTGGTTCTGCATCCCCAAGCACCCCGGGACCGGCGCGGAACAGGTCCACGCATTCCCACATGGTGCCCTCCCAGTCCGTCGCCGCGGGATCGCCGGCGGAGGCATCGCCGATGAGCAGCGGCCCAATGTAGTCCCAGTTCCGGAGGTCATCGGACTCGTAGAGGAAGGCCGTGCCTCCCCGACCCCGGATGCCGGAGCCCACCAGCTGGCGCCAGCCGGAGCCTTCGCGCCACACGCAGTGGTCGCGGTAGGCGGTGACGTCAACTCCGGCGGGAGCGGCGGAGATCACCGGGTTCTCAGGGGCTTTGGTCCAGGTGAGCAGGTCGGGCGAGCCGACCGCCACACAGGGAAGTTCGCGTTCGCCGTGCCGGCCGGAATACACCAGGGTGGGCGTGCCGCCGTCGTTCACGAGTACCCCGGACCAGCAGCCGTCAGCGTCCGGAGAGTCCGGCCCGTCCGTGGGTTCCAGCGCGACCGGCTGGTCGGTCCAGTTGACCAGGTCCGGGCTGGTGGCGTGGCCCCAGAGGATGCGGTGGTGGAAGGCGCCCTCCGGGTTGTACTGGTAGAAGAGGTGGTAGGTGCCGTTCCACTGACTGACCCCGTTGGGATCATTGAGCCAGCCCGCCGGCGAGACAAAGTGGAAGCGGGGCCGGTGCGGATCCGCTTCGGCCCGTGCCACGAGTTCGTCCTGCGGCACGGTGGCCAGAGGGTGGGTCAGGCCGGTCATGCGGAAGCCACCGTTTCTCTGCTGAACTCGTCCTGGTCCAAATTTTCCTGCGCGTCGGTTGCCAGGGCGTGGCCCGCCGCGCCGGCAGCCGGCCGGTACAGGTGGCAGCGGACCCAATGCCGGTTCGCAGGATCGCCCACCTGATGCCGCACGGGCGCAGAGGACGAGCACGGCTGCTGCGCGTCGCCGTCGTACGCGCACGACGCCGGTTCCATCACCGCCGCCCGAAGCGTCGCCCGCGCGGGTGGATCGTAGGATCCGGTGCGGGCAGGATCCGGCACCGCCGATACCAGGAGCCGCGTGTATGGGTGGGCCGGATTCGCCAGTAGGTCCAGGGACTCGCCTTCCTCCACCAGTTCCCCCGCGAACATCACGGCGGTGCGGTCGGCGAGGTAACGCGCTGAGGCGAGGTCATGGGTGATGTACAGCATGGAGATGCCCTGCCGGTCACGCAGTCCGCGCAGCAGGTTGAGGATGCCGATCCGGACCGACACATCCAGCATGGAGGTCGGCTCGTCGGCGAGGATCACGTCGGGTTCGACAGCCAGCGCCCGGGCGATGGCTACCCTCTGGCGCTGGCCGCCGGAGAGCTCATGCGGGTAGGAATTGAGCATGTCCGGGGTGAGTCCCACGGTGGTCATCAGTTCATCCAGCCTGGTTCGAAGCTGGTCCGGAGTCCCGGCTTTTCCGTGCAGCGTCAAGGAGCGCGTGAGGAAGTGTTCGATCCGGTGGACCGGGTTGAGCGAACCGAAGGGATCCTGGAAAACCATTTGAACCCGTGACCGGTACTCCCTGGAGGCCTGGAACCGGTCCCGTTTGAGGACGTCCGTGCCGTCAAGCAGGACCTGCCCGGCACTCGGCTTTTCCAGCCGCGCAATGCACCGGGCGAGGGTGCTTTTCCCGGAGCCTGACTCCCCCACAAGGGCGACGATTTCGCCCCTGCCGATACTGAGGTCCACGCCGCCGAGGGCACGCACCGTGGCATGGGAGAACAAGCCTCCGCTGTGGAAATCCTTGGACAGGCCCTTTACCTCAAGGGCTGGGACTTCCTGGGCTGGTGTGTCGCTGTGCTTGCTCATGGGTGTGCTCCTTCCAGGGCAGGCTGGTTCTCGGAAATCAGGTCCTGCGAAACCGGGGCCACGAAATGTCCCGGCGCCGCTTCCTGGAGGTCCGCGATGTTGCTGAACTTCACGCCGTCGGCCAGGCCGGTGAGCGGCACGCGAGGTCCCGTCAGGGGTGGAAACGCTCCCATCAGTGCCTGCGTGTACGGGTGGCGCGGGGCCGAGTGGATGTCCTTGGCCTTGGCTGTTTCCACGATCCGGCCGCCGTACATCACCGCCATCCGGTGCGAGAGTTCCACCATGAGGGACATGTCGTGCGTGATGAACAGGACAGAGAAGCCCAGCTGGTGCTGCAGGTCCTTGATCTGGGCCATGATTTCCTGCTGCACCACCACGTCCAGGGCTGTGGTGGGCTCGTCGAGGATCAGGAGCGAGGGCTTCAGCGCCACGGCCATGGCGATGACCGCGCGCTGGCGCATGCCGCCGGACAGCTGGTGCGGGTAGGACTTCAGCCGGACCGGGTCGATCCGGACCAGTTCCAGGAGTTCCGCGGCCCTCCGCAGGGACTCCTTACGGGAATAGCCGGCGTGGGTGGTGTAGATATCCACGATCTGGTCGCCGATGGTCATCACCGGGTTGAGGGAGTTCATGGCCGACTGGAAAACCATGGCCACGTCCTGCCAGCGGAAGCGGCGGAGCTCTTCCTTGCCCAGCGCCAGGACGTCCCTGCCGCCGAAGCGGATGCTGCCGCCGGCGATCTCGGCGGGGTCGCGC
>JBKKDH010000439.1:0-3335 GCA_046708445.1 Arthrobacter sp. | reverse complement strand
CTGCAGCGAGGCCAGGTCAGGCACCAGGGCGTGGGCCAGGCATTCTGGTTCCGGCCGGCGAACTCCGTGCTCAGCGAGGTCCCCGTGGATGACCAGGAACTGCCCACCCTGTTCCATGCCATCACCCGTGACCACCAGGACGTGAGCGTCCAGGCAAACGTGACCTATCGCTTCATTGACCCCGTGTCAGTGTCCAGCCGGCTCGACTTCGGCCTCCAGCCGGCCGGTTCAGCTCCGGCCACGGGACGCGAACAGGTGGCCACGATCATCGGCCAGCTGTGCCAGAGCCACGCGATCGACCAGATCGCCACCACCACCCTCGCCGAAGCCCTCGAGCGCGGCGTCAGCCAACTCCGCACTGTCCTCACCGAAGCTCTCCGAAGTGACGCGCGGCTCCTGTCCACCGGCATCGAGATCCTCGGGGTCCAGGTCCTGGCGGTCCGGCCGGAGTCCGACGTCGAGCGGGC
Organism: Arthrobacter sp.; assembly: GCA_046708445.1. Classification (GTDB taxonomy): domain Bacteria; phylum Actinomycetota; class Actinomycetes; order Actinomycetales; family Micrococcaceae; genus Arthrobacter. The sequence goes on along the minus strand of JBKKDH010000439.1, from coordinate 2,868 downwards.
GCTCCAGACACCCGTCCGCGAACAACTCCAGTCCGAGGCGGACCGGGCCGTGTACGAACGCCGGGCGGTCGCCGTCGAACGTGAACGGACCATCTCCGAAAACGAAATGGCGAGCCAGATTGAACTGGCCACCCGGCGCGAACACCTGTTCGCCCAGGAGGGCGCCAACGCACGGCGCCAGGCCGAGGAACAGGCCGCCGCCGGCCTGATCGAGGCACAGGCCGCGGCCGAACGCCAAGGCATCACCACTTCCGCCGAAGCAAACCAGATCCGGCTGGTGGGCGAAGCGGACGCGGCACGCGAAGCAGCCACCATGGAGGTCTACCGGGGCATGGAGCAAGCCACGCTGCTGGCTCTGGCGCTGCGCGAGGCAGCAGGATCGCTGCCCAACATCGGCAACCTCACCATCACCCCGGACCTCCTGAGCGGGGCGCTGGCCGGGCTATTCAGGGAGGCCCCGGCAGCCGTGACGCCGACCGCCATCGCCAAGTAAGGACGCACAATGGCAACCCCCCGCATAGTCATCGTCCGCCGGCGGACCGAACTCCAGGAGCTGCTGGACCGGCACGCCACACGCGGCCAGGCCGAATTCTTCCTCCGCACCAGAGGCCGCAGCATCCAGGACGTTCAGGAGCGGCACGACAGGCTCATCGCAGCCCTGGATTCCCTCCGGGCCGCAGTTCCCGCCGAATGGCGGCACGCCGAAGTGGAACGCGCGGACCTCAGCCGCTTCCTGCTCACACCGGAGGACATCATCGCCGTGGTGGGCCAGGACGGGCTCGTGGCCAACGCGGCGAAATATCTCAAGGGCCAGCCCGTCATCGGCATCGACCCGGAGCCCGGAATGAACCCGGGCGTCCTGGTCCGGCACTCGCCCCGCGCTGCGGCCAGGCTCCTGCAGGACGCGGCCCTGGCTGGGCCGGCGGAGCGGCTGCGGTGCAATGAACTCACCACGGTGACCGCGCGGCTGGACGACGGCCAGGAACTCTCAGGACTCAACGAGATTTTCATCGGACACGCCTCACACCAGTCGGCCCGGTACCGGCTGACAGCGCCGGACGGGCGGGCCGAGCGCCAGTCCTCCTCCGGCCTGATCGTCTCCACCGGCACCGGCGCCACGGGCTGGTGCGCATCGATCGCCCTCGAACGCGGGGGACGCCCCCTGCCTGGGCCGACGGATTCCCGGCTGGCTTGGTTCGTCCGCGAGGCATGGCCCTCCCCCATCACCGGAGCCTCATTGACTGAGGGTTTGTTGGCGGCTGGCGATACGCTTCGCGTAACTGTTGGCTCAGACCAACTCGTGGTGTTCGGCGACGGCATGGAAGGCGACCGGCTCACCGCGTCCTGGGGCCAGGAAATCACGGTCCAGCTGGGTGAGCGTCCGCTGCGGCTGGTGGCGTAAGTCCTCCAGCCCACCTCGTGGGGGTTCGTATCCTGTGGAGCCAGGCTCAGTAAAGGAAGATCGGCAGCCAGTCGCGGTTATGCGCGTGCACCAGCGCGAGGAACAGGACGAAGTCGAAAAGCAGGTGCACTGACACAACGTAGGTAAACGACTTTGTCAGTTTGAAGGTGTAGCCCTGCAGCAGCGCGAACGGGAACGTCAGGAGCGGACCCCAGGCCATGTAGCCGATCTCCCAGAGGAACGACGAGAAGATCACGGCTTGCAGGATGTTGGCGAGCCAGTCCGGGAAGTGCCGCCGCAGCAGGGTGAAGGTGGTGCAGATAAAGAACAGCTCGTCCCAGATTCCAACTGCGTTCACCCCGAGGAAAAGCCGCCAGAAGATGGTGGGGTCTGACGCATCCGGCCAGTTCTGGTAAACCCCCGTGCGGATCAGGTACACCGGGAGAATGAAGTAGCCCAGGGCCACGACGGCGATCAGGTACAGCTTCGCGCTCAACGGCCATTTACGGCCGGTGTTCACGGGAAATTTGATGATGTTCTCGCGGTAGGCGAACCGCGACCCCAGCCAGGGCACCAGCACGGCCAAGGCAAGGGCACCACCCATGAGCGTCATGTGCGTGACGCTCAAATCAGCGTTGAGGGGAACCAGGCTGATGAGCACCATTCCCGCCGCGACCAGTATCAGGTGCCGCAGGAACGCGCGGTCGATCAGTGCCGCCGTGACCAGGCTCGTGGCGAGCGTGCTGTAGCCAAGTGGGTCATTCTCGACGCCGAAGAGCAGCACCCCGGATGCGGAGAGCAGGACCGCCGGCACGAGCTTCCAAGTGAGCGCGGTACGGCGTGGTTGCGTCGAAAGCGTTGTCACTCCACAAGCATGTCATGGCCCTGTTTCCCCTGCCCACACGGGCTTTTCGGGAGTAAAATGTGGCCGTCGGCAGGATTCCTGCGACTCCTCGCCGCCACGCCGGTTCTCCACCTGAAGACCCGGCAGTTTGCGTGAAAGGGAGACCAATGACTACCGCCTCGCACCCCGCCCAGCACCACATGATGGGGTTGACGCTTCACAACACCGCCATGATTATTGGTGCGGTGTTCCTGCTGGTTGGAGTCCTCGGGTTCATCCCGGGAATCACCACCAATTACGGCGCCATGACCTTCGCCGGACATGAGTCCGGGGCCATGCTGCTTGGAGTCTTCCAAGTGTCCGTGCTGCACAACATCGTCCATTTGCTGTTTGGCGTGGCCGGCATTGCCATGGCCCGGACAAACCCGATGGCCCGCTGGTTCCTCCTTGGCGGCGGCGTTGTGTACCTGCTGCTGTGGATCTACGGGCTGGTCATCGACATGAACGGGGCCGCCAACTTCGTCCCGTTCAACACTGCCGACAACTGGCTGCATCTGGTTCTCGGCGTCGGCATGGTGGCACTGGGCCTCTGGCTCGGCCGGGATGCCATGGAGAAAAAGGG
>JBKKDH010000438.1:0-3329 GCA_046708445.1 Arthrobacter sp. | reverse complement strand
GTGGCTTCCGCATGCTTGAGGATGGGGCCGTCGATCATCCTGCCGTTGTACTGGAAGACACCTGCCCCGGCGGAGGCAGCCGCCTGCAGCAGCTCCGTCGCGGCGGAAACGTCGGCCTCGGACGGGGCATAGGCGCCGCGGACAACAGCCGCCTGGGTGGGGTGGATACAGGCCTTGGAGCTGAACCCGGACGCGACGGCATCGGCCGCCTCCACGGCGAGCCCCTCGAGGTCCGGGATATTGACGTACACGGCGTCGACCGCGGCCTTTCCGAACGCGCCGGCTGCCAGGAGAACACTTGACCTGGCGTGCAGGGCCACGGCGCGGTATCCGCCGTCGTCCTTTCTGCTGGACGTGCCGCCCAGGGACGCCAACAGGTCCTCGGCACCCCACATCAGTGCCACGACGTTCGGCTCAGCGGCGATCGCGGGGGCATTCAGGACGCCGGCCGCCGTTTCGCAAAGGGCGATCACCCGGAAATCCGCAAGCGCTTTGAGCTGCCCGGCACTCTCCGCCTTGGCCAGCATCACCGTCTTGTACGGTGTGTGGGCCAGGCAGTGCAGGTCCTTCTCAAACTCTTCGGTGCCAGCCGGGTTGATGCGGACGATGGTCCGGCTCGGGTCAAGTTCGGGTCCCTCGCCGGCCGCGCCCAGCTGGGCGAGGATCGCGCCGCGGGCCCTTTGCTTGTCCGCGGGCGCCACCGCGTCCTCCAGGTCGAGGATGACGGCATCTGCACGGTCAGAGGCTTTCTGGTACCGCTCGGGCCGGTCGGCAGGGCAGAAGAGGAGGGCTGGCCCCATCACAAAGGTCATACAGCCATTGTCCCCTTTTGGCCCCCGGTTTGCTGCCCGGCATGAGCCTCCCGAGTCCACATCAGGCAGCTGCGCGTGGCCAACGCCACCACGGTGCCGTCCTGGTTCCGTCCGGTGTGCTGCATGGTCACAATCCCCTGGCCGGGACGGGAGCCCGAGAGCCGCTTCCCGGTGATCACGGTCTCGGTGTACAGCGTGTCACCGTGGTACAGCGGGTGCGGAAAAGACACATCGGTCAGGCCAAGCTGGGCGATGATGGTGCCCTGGGTCAGCTGCGACACCGACTGCCCCACCACGGTGGACAGCGTGAACATGGAGTTGACCAGCCGCTGGCCGAACGGCTGGCCGGCGCTCCAGGCGGCGTCAAGGTGCAGCGCCTGGGTGTTCATGGTGAGGGTGGTGAACAGGACGTTGTCGGTTTCCGTGACGGTGCGGCCGGGCCTGTGGGCGTACAGCACGCCCTCCTCCAGTTCGTCGAAGTACAGGCCACGCTGTTCAATGACGCGCTGTTCACCGGCACGTTGTCCATCGGCACGTTGATTGTCCGCCGTCATACGGTGAGTTCCTGGTCCTCTTCGAAGAGTTCGGCGCCGGTGGCCGCGGCCACTTCCTCGACGGAAACGTTGGGGGCCAGCTCCCGCAGCACCAGCCGTGAGGACCCGCCTTCGGTCACAACGTCGATCACAGCGAGGTCGGTGATGATCCGGTCCACGCAAGCCTTGCCGGTCAGCGGCAGCGAGCACTGCTCCACGATCTTGGGGCGGCCGTTGCGGTCCACGTGCTCCATCATCACGATCACCTTCTTGGCGCCGAAGACCAGGTCCATGGCTCCGCCCATGCCCTTGACCATCTTGCCCGGGATCATCCAGTTGGCGAGGTCGCCGTTTTGCGCCACTTCCATGGCGCCCAGCACGGCCACATCGACGTGTCCGCCGCGGATCATGCCGAAGGATGAAGCTGAGTCGAAGAACGCCGCGCCTTTATTGACCGTGACAGTTTCCTTACCGGCGTTGATCAGGTCAGGATCCACTGCATCCTCGGCGGGGTACGGTCCCACGCCCAGGATCCCGTTCTCCGAGTGCAGCACTACCTCCACGCCGGCCGGGATGTAGTTGGGGATCAGCGTGGGCATGCCGATGCCCAAATTCACGTACTGCCCGTTGCTGAGTTCCCGGGCCACCCGGGCGGCCAGTTCATTGCGGGTCCACCCTTTGGTCTCCGGATGGGTCCCGTCCGGATGGCCGACGGCGGCGCGCCGGTATTCGGGGCGTACGGCCTCGGGACGGGGAGGCGCTCCCTGCGGGCTGTTGGACTCCATGGCTACGCTCCTGCCTGATCCGTGGCTGGCTGGTTGAGTGCCACTGTCCGCTTCTCGATCCGTTTCTCGCCGGCCGGAACAACCACCACCCGCTGGACGAAAATGCCCGGGGTGTGGACGTGCTCCGGATCGAGCTCCCCCGGTTCCACGAGCTCCTCCACCTCGGCGATGGTGATCCTGCCTGCCATGGCGCAGAGCGGGTTGAAGTTCATGGCTGTTGCGTGGAAGACAAGGTTGCCGTGGCGGTCGCCCTTCCAGGCGTGGACCAGGCCGTAGTCCGGGGTCAGCGACTCCTCCAGGACATAGTCCACGCCGTTGAACGGGCGTACCTCTTTGGCGGCGGAGGCGATGGCGATGCCGCCGTCGGAGTCGTACTTCTGCGGCAGGCCGCCGTCGGACACCTGCGTGCCCACCCCCGCCTTGGTGTAGAAGGCGGGGATCCCGGCGCCGCCGGCCCGGAGTTTCTCGGCGAGGGTTCCCTGCGGTGTCAGCACCACCTCCAGTTCACCGGAGAGGTACTGGCGCGCGAACTCCTTGTTTTCACCCACATAGGAACTGATGGTCCGCCTGATCCGGCCGTCGCGGAGCAGGACGCCCAGCCCCCAGTCGTCCACGCCGCAGTTGTTGCTGACGGTCTCCAGGTCCTTGGTGCCGTGCCGGTGCAGGGCGTCGATCAGGGCCACCGGGATTCCGCACAGGCCGAATCCTCCCACCGCGAGGGAGGCGCCGTCGGGGATGTCCGCTATGGCTTCCTCGGCGCTGGCAACAAACTTGTTAATCATCAGTGATCCTCTCCGGCCGGCTATTACAGTCCGAGTTCGCGGGCGATCAGCATCAGCTGGACCTCCGTGGTGCCCTCCCCCACTTCAAGGATCTTGGAGTCGCGGTAGTGGCGTGCCACGGTGAATTCGTTGATGAAGCCATAGCCGCCGAATACCTGGGTGGCATCCCGTGCGTTATCCATGGCCGCCTCGCCTGCGACCATCTTAGCGATGGCGGCCTGCGTCTTGAACGGCCTTCCGGCCAGCATCCTGGACGCGGCGTCGTAGTAAGCCAGGCGGGCCGTGTGCGCGCGGGCCTGCATGCGGGCGATCTTGAAGGAGATGGCCTGGTACTTGCCGATGTGGTGGCCGAACGCGCTGCGTTCCTTGGCGTACTTCACCGACAGGTCAACGCAGCCCTGCGCCGCCCCCGTGGCC
>JBKKDH010000437.1:0-5278 GCA_046708445.1 Arthrobacter sp. | reverse complement strand
GACCTCCACGCGGCGGAGGGTGACTGGCCGGTCAAGCCGACACCGCCGTTCATCCCCGGCCATGAAGGCGTGGGCGAAGTGGTTGCCCTTGGCGAAGGCGTCACGGACCTTGCTGTCGGAGATCTCGTGGGCAATGCCTGGCTCTGGTCCGCCTGTGGCGACTGCCAGTACTGCCGGACCGGCTGGGAAACGTTGTGCGAAGCGCAGCAGAACGCCGGCTACAGCGTTGACGGCTCCTTCGGCGAGTACATGCTGGTCAACACCCGGTTCGCCGCCCGCATCCCGGCCGGCTCCGATCCCGTGGAAATCGCCCCGGTCCTTTGTGCAGGCGTGACCGTCTATAAGGGCCTGAAAATGACCGAGGCCAAGCCGGGACAGTGGGTCACCATCTCCGGCATCGGCGGCCTCGGGCACATCGCTGTCCAGTACGCGGTGGCCATGGGCCTGCGGGTTGCGGCCGTGGACATCGCGGACGACAAGCTCGCCCTGGCGAAGGCACACGGCGCCGAGCTCACCGTCAACGCCCTGCACGAAGATCCAGCAGAAGTCATCCAGCGTGAAACCGGAGGTTGCCATGGAGTCCTGGTCACCGCAGTGCACCCGTCAGCTTTTGGACAGGCGATCGGCATGGCCCGCCGCGGCGGGACGATTGTGTTCAATGGGCTGCCGCCGGGCGACTTTCCGGCGCCCATCTTCGAGATTGTGCTCAAGGGCCTGACCGTCCGCGGTTCGATCGTGGGCACCCGGCAGGACCTGGAGGAGGCGCTCGATTTCTACGCCCAGGGCAAGATCCACCCCACCGTTTCGGTGCGGGGGCTCGGGGAAGTCAACGCCGTCCTTGACGAAATGAAGCACGCCAAGATCGATGGCCGTGTGGTCCTGAGGTTCTGATGCCCCATGACAGGCTCGACGCCGCAGTGACGCTGCCCGGGGAGGACTTCTCCCGGGTGGCGCTCACCGCCGAGGCCGTGGAGCTGCTGCGGAAACTGTGGCGCCAGCACGGGCCGCTGATGTTCCACCAGTCCGGCGGCTGCTGCGACGGCTCCTCGCCGATGTGCTATCCCGCCGGGGAGTTCATCACCGGTGATTCGGATGTGCTGCTGGGCCTGTTCGACCTGTCCGGTGCCGGGACGGGCGGAGGCGTAACGTCCGACTCGCCCGGCGGCCCCGGGCACGGTCATCCGCTGGAGTTCTGGATGTCCCGTGAACAGTTCAGCTACTGGAGCCATACGCACCTGACGGTGGACGTTGTTCCCGGCCGGGGCAGCGGGTTCTCGGTGGAGTCGCCGGAGGGGAAGCGCTTCCTGATCCGGTCCACCCTGATGGATTGGCCGGTCTAGGCAGTTCGATGTTTTACCCTCGAGGCCCTCCGAAAAGGAGGGCCTCGAGGTGTTTCCCGCAATTAACTTCGGCATTAGGGTCGTCTCACGATGCGGGACAACTGGAGCAGTCCAGTGGATGGACAGTAAAGTTGATAAGTCTGTTTCCATCCCCTATCAGGATTGTGGATCTCTTATGAACCTCCTCCGGACCAAATCAATCGAGCAGTCAATGGCCGACGCCGATGAACCCGGACGCAAGCTCAAGCGGTCGCTCAGCACCTGGGATCTGATGATCATGGGTGTTGCGGTCGCCGTCGGCGCCGGCATCTTCTCCGTCGGAGCCAAGGCAGCCGCCAACTTCGCCGGACCCGCCGTGACGGTCTCCTTCGCCATCGCCGCCGTCACCTGTGCCCTGGCCATCATGTGCTACGCCGAGTTTGCCACCGCCATCCCCGTTGCCGGGTCGGCCTACGTCTTTACGTACGCCACGATGGGCGAACTGCTGGCCTGGATCATCGGCTGGAACCTGATCCTGGAGCTCTTCACCGCAGCAGCCGTGATTGCCAAGTACTGGGGCATCTACCTCAGTAAGGTGTTCGCACTGATGGGCGCCGACGTTCCGGCAGCGGTGTCCGTCGGCGGCGTTGACCTGTACTGGGGAGCCTTCCTGATCGTGGCAATCTTCACGGTCCTGCTGGTGCTCGGGACCAAGCTGTCCGCCCGGGTAGGCAACATCTTTACCCTCATCAAGATCGCCGTGGTCCTCTTTGTGATCGTGGTGGGCTTCACCTACGTCAAGTTCGAGAACTACAGCCCCTTCGTGCCGGCAGCTGAGCCTACCGGAGCCGGCGGCACCGCTGACGTCCTCAAGCAGTCCTTCTTCGGCTTCCTGACCGGAGCTGCCCCTGCCCAGTACGGCACCCTGGGCATCTTCGCCGGCGCTGCCTTGGTGTTCTTCGCCTTCATCGGCTTCGACGTGGTGGCCACCTCCGCCGAGGAAGTGAAGAACCCGCAGAAGACCCTGCCGCGTGGCATCTTCGGCGGCCTCGCCGTTGTCACCCTGCTCTACATCCTCGTGTCCCTGGCGCTGACCGGCATGGTGTCCTACACCGACCTCGCGGAAGCAAAGAATCCCACGCTGACCACCGCTTTCGAAGCCGTGGGCGACACAAACGCCGCCAAGGTCATAGCCTTCGGCTCCCTGGTGGGCCTGACCACTGTGATCATGGTGCTGCTCATGGGCCTGTCCCGCGTGGTGCTGGCCATGAGCCGCGACGGCCTGCTGCCCCGGGCCCTGTCCAAGACCAGCGAAAAGCGTTCGACGCCGGCACGCCTCCAGGTGATCTGCGGCGCCGCCGTGGCACTCGTCGCCGGCCTCACCAACGTGGACCTGCTGGAAGAAATGATCAACATCGGCACGTTGTCCGCGTTCGTGATGGTGAGCCTGGGCATTCTGGTACTGCGGAAGAAGCGTCCGGACCTCAAGCCATCCTTCCGCGTACCGTTCGGCAAGGTCCTGCCGGTGGTTTCCGCCCTGCTGTGCCTTTACCTGATGACCAACCTGGCGGTGGAGACCTGGATCTTCTTCGCCATCTGGCTGGTGATCGGTATCGCCATCTACTTCGCGTACGGCCAGCGCCACTCCCGCCTCAACGAGCGCTTCACCGAGGCCAAGGAAGCCGTCAACGGACGCGCGGATGCAACCGCGCCGGCGTCAGCCGACGACGAAGACGAGTTCAGCCGCGCCTAACGGCCACGCTTGGGCGGCGGCAAGAAGCCGGACCAGCCCCGCAGAAGCCGGCCCTGCCCCGCATTAACTGCCCTGCCCCGCTCAAGCGGTGCGGGGCAGCGCCGTCCGTGCGGGCAGGACCGCTGCAGTCCACCGGCCCTTGGCGCAAGGCACCCACGGCAGGGCCGGCCCGCACTGTTACCTAAGATGGATCCATGGCCCGCCCCGCAAAACCTGAACGCAAGGCAGAGCTGCTCTCCGCGATCCTGGACTACCTGATGGACAAGACACTGGCAGAACTGACGTTCCGGAGCCTGGCGGACGGCCTGGGCATCAGCGCGTACGTTCTGGTGTACCACTTCGGCAGCCGCGAGCAGCTGGTCAACGAGATCATCCGGTCCATCGAGTCGCGGCTGGACAGTATGCGCGGCGCAGACGTACGCGACATCGACCGCGAGGCGTGGCGGAAGTACCTGCTGGAGTCCTGGCAGTGGACGATGGCACAGCGGAACCGGCATCTGGCCAGGCTGGAATTCGAGGCTACGGCGCAGGACATTGTGGCCGCCGAACCGCGCGGGACCTCGCAGGAACACTTCCGCATGCTGCACCACAAAACGCGGGACTGGCTGATGGTGCAGGGCATCCCGGAGGAATTCGCGGACACCGACGCCCGGTTGTTCACGTCCACCTTCTACGGCCTGCAGTTCGACTTTGTGGTGATGAATCAGCCGGAAGCGGCCACCAGGGCTTTCGAGTTGATGCTCACCGTCTTCTTCAACAACCTGGAAACCCGCCTGGCCGCGGTGGCGCACGGGTCTTCGGCCTAACCCATTGGCAAACCCGGACAGGCTTCCGCAACCACCCTCAGGGTGAGGCGTGCCGGCCCACCCACTCCACGAGCGGCCGCAGCTGGTCCCACATCGCGGAGATCTGCCCGGCCGCTTGCGGGCTATGCACCCAGTCCGGCTGGCCAAGCTCAACACGGGCGGACAGGGATTTGTGCTTCAGCAGCTCCGCCCGGGGGTGTTCCTTGTCGAAACCGCGGGGCACGGTCTTGAGTTTTTCGCCTTCCACGGCAAAGCCGGCAGCGGCAACGGATTCAACGATCTGCCGCAGGGCCTCGCCGGTGCCTGAGGCATCAACGGAGTTCCGGAACCGGACCAACTGGGCCGGTGTACTGGTGTGGCAGCCGCCGCCGACCAACAGCCCGTCGGCGCTCACCTGCACGTAGTAACCGACGCCTTCCTGGGTGGCTGCAAAGGCGCCCTGGGCGGTCTTGTAGGGAGATTTGTCCTGCGAGAACCTGATGTCCCGGTTGGGCCGGAAGACCTTGCCCGGCCCGAACCGCGGTTCCAGCTCGGCCAGCAGCGCCGTAACCGGGTCCCTGACGAGGGTGTTGTAGCTGTCCTTGTGTTCCAGCCACCACTCGCGGTTGTTGTTGTCCTCAAGTTCGGCATAGAACTCGAATGCCCCTGCGGGGATGCCTTGGAATGTGCTCATGCAGTGATCCTAGGGACCGCAGGGTGCCTCCAGCCAGAGCCGGCATCCCTTATGTGGAAAGCTCGGCAATGCAGAACACCCCGCCGCGGAAAATCCGTGGCGGGGTGTCCCTGAAGGCGCAGTGCCAACTGGTGGTGCAAGAGCCTAACGGCCAATTAGCCGATCTTGTTGGCTGCTTCTGCGTCGGAGTCGGCTGCGGAAGCCGTGCCCAGGTTGGCGCGCAGCTTGGCGCCGAGTTCGGCGTCCACGTTGGTCCAGTACTGGATGGCGCGTTCCTTGATGCCCGGGCTCTTCACGCCGCCCACGGCACCGGTGATGGTGTCCAGGAAGCGGGCCTTGGCGGCCTCGTCGTAGACCTCGCGGTAGAGCGTGCCGGCCTGGCCGAAGTCGCTGTCCTCGGCGTGCAGGGTGTGCGCGGAGAGGGTCAGCTCGCCGTCGTTCTCCCAGCCGCCGGCCGGGTTCTGCGGCTCCACGGCAGCGGGGCCGCCCACGGAGTTGGGGGCGTAGACCGGAACGGTGGGGGCGTTGAAGAGGTAACGTCCGGCGCCGTCCTGGCTGTAGTTGTTGACCTGGTTCTTGGGCTGGTTCACCGGGATCTGGGCGTGGTTGGTGCCCACGCGGTAGCGGTGTGCGTCGGCGTAGGAGAAGATGCGGGCCTGCAGCATCTTGTCCGGGGAGGCGGCGATGCCCGGCACGAAGTTCGACGGCGCGAAGGTGGCCTGCTCGA
>JBKKDH010000436.1:0-8250 GCA_046708445.1 Arthrobacter sp. | reverse complement strand
TGTTGAAGGCCGGTTCGAGCACCTTGGAGAAGAAGCTCCGGGTGCGTGGTTCCTGCGGGTTAGTGAAGATTTCCTGGGGGCTGCCCTGTTCCACGATCTGGCCCTCGTCCATAAACACCACGGTGTCGGCCACGTCGCGGGCGAACCCCATTTCGTGCGTGACGATGATCAGGGTGGTGCCGGACTTTGCGAGTTCGCGGATGACATCCAGCACCTCGTTGACCAGTTCGGGGTCCAGCGCGGAGGTGGGCTCGTCGAACAGCAGGATCTTGGGGTCCAGCGCCAGGGCACGGGCGATGGCCACACGCTGCTGCTGGCCGCCGGAGAGCTGCCGGGGGTAGGCGCCGGCACGGTCCTTCAGTCCAACGCGGTCCAGCAGTTCCAGGCCGCGGCGCCGGGCCTCTTCCTTGGAGCGGCCCTGCGCGACGACTGGCGCTTCTGCCACGTTTTCCAGGGCAGTCAGGTGCGGGAACAGGTTGAAGTTCTGGAACACCATGCCGATCCCGGTGCGCTGCTTCAGGATCTCCTTCTCGCGCAGCTCATGAAGCCGCTTGCCCCGGACCTCGTACCCCACCAGCGTCCCGTCGATGGCGATGTGGCCGGCGTCGACCTTTTCCAGGTGGTTGATGGTGCGCAGCAGGGTTGATTTGCCGGAGCCTGACGGTCCCACGATGACGGCTACACCGCCCGGTTCGACGGTGAGCGTGATGCCCTTCAGGACCTCGGTGGCGCCGAACGACTTACGGACCTTGGTGATTTCCACGAGCCCGCGGGTGGGTCCTGAAACGGTTGCGGTGGGGCCCGTTGAAGTGGAAGCGGGCGGGGACGGCTGGGCAGCAGTGGCAGCGCTCATCGCGGGCTCCTTGCACGGTTGGGTGCCACGGCGTGGGTGGCGAAGAATTTACGGGCCTTCTGCAGGGGCGTCAGCGGCAAGGTGCGGACAGCGCCCTTGGAGTAGTGCCTCTCGATGTAGTACTGGAACACGCTGAGGACAGAGGTGATCACCACGTACCAGAGGGTGGCCACCAGGAGCAGCGGCAGGACCTGCTGCGTGCGGTTGTAGATGACCTGCACGGTGTAGAACAGCTCGGAGTAGGCCAGGACGTAAACGATCGAGGTGCCCTTCACGAGGCCGATGATCTCGTTGAACGCGGTGGGCAGGATGGCGCGCATGGCCTGCGGGAGGACAATCCGGGTGGACCGCCGCCAGGCCGGAATGCCCAGTGCCGCGGCTGCCTCAAGCTGGCCCTGGTCCACGGAGAGGATGCCGCCGCGGATGATCTCGGCGGAATAGGCGGCCTGGTTCAGGGTCAGGCCCAGAACTGCTGCCGCGAACTGGCTGATGAGTGTGGTGGTCTGCACTTCGAAGAACCGGACGTCCGTGAACGGGATGCCTAAGCTGATTTTTTCGTACAGGTAGCCCAGGTTGTACCAGAGCAGCATCTGGACCAGCAGCGGGGTGGAGCGGAAGATCCAGGAGAAGGTCCAGGACACCGAGACCAGCAGCGGTGAGGCCGAAAGCCGCATCAGAGCGAGGATGAAGCCCAGGACAAATCCGAGGATGCCGGAAATGGCGGTCAGCTTCAGAGTCTCCAGGAGCCCGTTGATGACGGACTGGGCGGTGAACCACTGCGCCACCACGCCCCATTCCCAGCGCGGGTTGGTGGCCAGCGACCACGCCACAGCGGCCACGCCCAGTGCCACCGCGGCGGTTCCCACCCAGCGCCACGGATGCTTCGCGGCCACCAGCGGGTAGCCGGAGTAGTCGGTGGCGGGATCACGCGGTCCGCGGCTGCTTCCGGAGGAACCGGGAGTTCCCGGACCGGACGCTCCGGGTCCGGAAGTTCCCGCGCCGGTGGTCGCCGGTTCGGGGGCCTGCCGTGCTGCTTCTGACTCTGCCGGCTGGGCCACTTTGGTTACTGCTGAACTCATGCGCCACCTCGCTTCTTCACTGGGTTCCTATGCTGGGGATCCTGGTCGCAGGACCGGGATGCTCCGGGCGACCTGCTGCAAATCTAGGGCCGCCGGGAAAGAGCCAGCAAGGCGCCAAGTTGCATAGGTTCACCGGACTTCGCACGGCGTCATGAGTCGGTTTTTTGCGTCCCTTGACGGTGTGTGACGCGGAGTTAACGGGCGTTACCGGCCCGTCGACCGCCGTCGTCAAGGCTGCCTAGCATGGGCACTCAACCACCGTCCCGTCAGGAGCCTCCATGCCAGCCAACGTCCCTTCCGTTGTCTTCATCGGCGGCGGTCCGCGGGCTGCGGGCGTCCTGGAACGGCTGGCGGTGAACCGTCCCGCGCTTTTCGCCGGCCCCTTGGACATCCATGTGGTGGAACCGTACGAGCCAGGCTCGGGCCGCATCTGGCGCTATGACCAGCACCCGGGCCTCATGCTCAACTCGGCGGCAGCTGACGTCACCATGTTCACCGACTCGTCCGTGGCCTGCGAGGGGCCAGCCGCCGACGGTCCCGGGCTCGCCGCGTGGGCCGCCGGCGTGCTCGACGGGTCCATCACGGACGTTCCGGACTTCCCCCTGACCATCCGGGAGCAGCTGCGCAACCTCACCGGCGCCTCCTTTCCCACACGCCAGCTGCAGAGCCAGTACCTTGAGTGGTTCTTCCGCAGGGCTGTAACCGCGCTCGGCGGGAATGTGACCGTCCACCGCACCACTGCCGTCGGCGTTGAACGCGCCCCCGCCCCCTCCAGCACCGCGGCTTCCAGCGCCGCGTCCGACGCCGGCAGGCACCTGGTGCGCTTGGCCAACGGCGGCGAGGTGCGGGCCGACGTCGTGGTCACCGCGCTGGGCCACACGGACTCGCGGCCCGACGCCGCATCCGAGGCCTGGTCCGGCTTCGCTGCCCGGCACGGCGGTTTCCACGCGGCACCCAGCTACACCACCGACGTCGACTACTCCCCCCTCGCCCCGGGCCAGGACGTCATCGTCGCCGGAATGGGACTGGCGTTCGTTGACCTGTTGGTCCTCCTCACGGAGGGGCGCGGCGGCCGGTTTGAGGAAACGGCCGACGGCGGCATGCGGTACGTTCCGTCCGGCCGGGAACCGAGGCTCCTGGCCGGGTCGCGACGCGGTGTGCCCTACCATTCGAAAGTGTCCGCCGCGCTTCGCGGTGAGGCTCCGGGCGACCTGCTGTTTTTCACGCGGGACGCTGTGGACTCTCTCCTGGAGCTGCACACCGAACTGGATTTCCGCAGCCATCTCTGGCCGCTCATCGCCAAGGAAGCCGGCTACGGCTACTACCGCGAGCTGTTCACCGGCAGCCCCGAACGGGTCAGGACGAGTTGGGCTGAATTCTCCGGCAGCTTCGCTGCGCTCGACTGGTACAGCGCAGCCCGCGGGGAACTCGTGGCCGCGTCCGTCCCGGACCGCCGCCTCCACCTGGACCTGGAGCGCCTGGACCGGCCCTTTGCGGGACAGTCCTTCTCAGGCCATTCCGAGGTGCAGGACGCGGTGGCCAGGTACATCGAACACGATCTTGTCATCCGCGACGGGCCCGACCACCCCGAGACGATGGCCCTGTTCGTGGCGCTGTTGAAGGTGTACATGGACCTCGGCCGGCTGGTTCCCGCGGAACGGCTTAATGCCCGCTCCCAGCAGACCGTGCACGGCTGGTGGCACGGCTTCTTCAGCTTTGTGGACTCAGGTCCGCCCCCGCGCCGGCTGCGGGAGATGCTGGCCCTCCACCGTGCCGGGGTGCTGGAATTCCTCGGCCCGGAGATCTCCGTGGAAACGGACGCGTCCACCGGCGAGTTCGTGGCAACGTCACCGCAATCGGGAGTGGCTGTCCGGGCGAAGGCCTTCATCGAGGCGCGCCTGCCGGCAACGTCGGTGGCCCGCTCGCTGAACCCGGCGCTCCAGTCAGTGCACCATGCCGGGCTCGGAACCGAACAGCAGCTCCTCACGGCCGACGGCATCCACTCCACCGGCAAGCTCCTGGTATCCGGCAAGCACCAGCTGGTGGACGCCCAGGGGCAGGCCCAGGACCGGATCTTCGGCATCGGTCCGGGCACCTCCGGCTGGGGCGCCGGGGCGTTTGCCCGGCCGGGAACCAACGCCGCCCCGTTCCGCGAAAACGACGCCCTGGCCAGGCACATCCTCACCGTCGCGGCGGGGATCTATGCGGCTGACCCTGTGGGCCCGGCCGCCAGACCGGCCCGCACTGCCTCGACGTCCCCGTCGTCCCCGTCGTCCCATCCTGCCGCCCAGCCGGCCGCCGTCGGAAAGGCCTGACCATGGAAACAACAACGCCCCTCGACCACGCGGCGCTGACCGTGCTGAACCTGCCCATGCACGATCCGCGGGTACGGCCGCTGCTGGACGAGCTCGCGGTGGAATACGACTCCCGCTACGGCGACCTCTTCGGCCGCGGTGCCGCCGCCGAGGAACTTAACCGGTACCCGGCAGCCGAATTCGCAGGCCCCGGCGGGGCGTTGCTGGTCATCCAGGAGAATGGCGAATCCGTCGCCGGCGGCGCCTTCCGGCGCTACGACGCGGACACCGCCGAGTTCAAGCGAATCTGGACGCACTCACAGCACCGCCGGCGGGGTCTGGCCCGAGTTGTGCTCACCGAGCTGGAGCGGCTGGCGGCCCTCCGCGGGTATCGGCGGATCTACCTCACCACCGGTCCCCGGCAGCCGGAAGCCAAGCACCTGTACCTGACCACCGGGTACGAGCCGCAGTTCGATATCCACGCAGATCCGGAGACGATAAAGTCGCTGGCGTTCACGAAGAATCTCCTGGGCCCGCCACTAAGCTAGCGGCATGGCCAACAAAACCACCGCAGAGAAGCTCGCCACCATCCAGAAGGGCTACACCCTGGAAGGTGCCACCATCGAACTCGGTGCCGCCATCATCGACGGCGAACTCCACAAGGAGGCCCAGGTACGGCTGCCGCTGTCCATGATGAACCGGCATGGCCTGGTGGCCGGCGCCACCGGCACGGGCAAGACCGTCACCCTGCACATGATGGCAGAGCAGCTGTCCACCGCCGGGGTTCCCGTGTTCCTTGCCGACATCAAGGGGGACCTCTCCGGCCTTGCCACGGCCGCGGCCGGCAGCGAGAAGCTGACTGCGCGGACCGAGAGCATCGGCCAGGCATGGGCCGGCAAGACGTTCCCGGTGGAGTTCCTGGCCCTGGGCGGCGACGGCAACGGCGTGCCCGTCCGCGCCACTGTCACGTCGTTTGGCCCCATCCTGTTGTCCAGGGTGATGGAGCTCAACGACACCCAGGAGTCCAGCCTGCAGCTGGTGTTCCATTTCGCGGACAAAAACAACCTCGAACTCATCGACTTGAAGGACCTCCGCTCGGTCATCCAGTTCCTGACCTCGGCCGAGGGCAAGGACGAACTGGCCGAGCTGGGCGGGCTCTCGAAGGCCACGGCAGGCGTCATCCTGCGGGAACTGGTGAACCTCGAGGCGCAGGGGCTGGAACGGTTCTTCGGCGAACCGGAGTTCGACACCGCCGAGTTGCTCCGCACGGCCCCGGATGGCCGCGGCGTGATCACCTGCCTGGAACTGCCGACCCTGCAGACCAAGCCCATGCTGTTCTCCACGTTCCTGATGTGGCTTCTCGCCGACCTTTTCGAAGACCTGCCCGAAGCCGGGGACCTGGACAAGCCCAAGCTGGTGTTCTTCCTCGACGAAGCCCACCTGCTGTTCAACGATGCGTCCAAGGCGTTCCTGGACGCCATCACCACCACGGTCCGGCTCATCCGGTCCAAGGGCGTGGGCATCTTCTTCGTGACGCAGACTCCCAAGGATGTGCCGGCCGACGTCCTCGGCCAGCTGGCCAACCGTGTCCAGCATGCCCTGCGCGCCTTCACTCCGGAGGATGCCAAAGCGCTCAAAGCCACCGTGTCCACCTTCCCGGTCAGTGACTACGACCTTGAAGAAACCCTGACTTCCGCGGGGATCGGCGAAGCGGTCATCACGGTCATGAACGAGAAGGGTGCTCCCACCCCTGTCGCACACACCCGCCTCCGGGCTCCCGAGTCCGTCATGGGCCCCAGCCCGGATGAACTGGTCAAAAACACAGTGGCCGGCTCCGCGCTGCTGACCAAGTACGGAACCGCGGTGGACAACGTCTCCGCCTACGAAAAACTCACCGGCAAGGCTGCTGCGTCCACAGGCGCGGCGGCACCGGGGGAGCCACCGGTTCCCGGATCCCCTGCACCTGGGACTTCAAGCCAGGCGGATCTGGACGCCGAGGCGCGCCGGATCGAGGAAGAGATCCTGGGCCGGCCCAGCAGCCGCCCGGCACCGAGCCCGTCACCCGCACCGGAGAGTGCCGATTCCGGGCGCGCCCCGAGTGCCCCGCGGACACGGGCACCCCGCACACCGGAACGGTCCGCCCCGGCGGGCGGCGACATGGTGGGTGACCTCGCCGGAGCCTTGGGCGGGGCGCTGGGCGGGGGACTGAAAAGCATGGTCCGTTCCATGGGCACCCAGCTCGGCCGGGAACTGCTTCGAGGCGTGTTCGGCACGTCGTCCCGGCGCCGCCGATAGGACCAAACTGACGATGTTCCGGGAACGGGAGTACCGCCGTCGGGCGCTGGGAAAGCGGCCGGCGCACGTCATGGAGGGGTGCCCCGGCACCCGGAATCGGCGGGCTTGCAGGTAACGTGGGGGACGTGCAGATGAGTCAAGCGTTGGTGAGGATCGCGGCCGGATGGCTGTTGGGCCTCATGCTCGCCGTGGCCGGAGCCATCGTAGCGGTGAACCTCGTGAACAATACGGTGGCCAGTCCGCAGCAGCCTGTGCGCGAGTATCTGGACGCGCTGCACAGCGGCGACGGCGGCAAGGCGTTGGGCCTGCTGCGCGCCACCGTGCCGCAGGCCAACGCCGCCATGCTCGACGGAACAGCCCTGCAGACAGCGGCCTCACGGTTCGCCAACGTCAAGATCGGCGAGGCCGAAGAACGTCCCCGCAACCAGGTGATGGTGCCGATGGAATACACCATCGACGGCAGCCGGCTGCGCACCGAGTTCATGCTGGAGAAGACCGGCACCGAGTGGCTTTTCTTCAACACCTGGGCTTTTGTCCCCTCACGGCTGCCTACCGTGGACATCACTGTGGTGAACGCCAGCGAGGCCACCGTCAACGGCGTGCCGGTCAACATGCCCAACGGCCGCAATTCCTTCGCCGTGTTCTACCCCGGCGAGTATGAGGCGTCCCTGAACGGCGAGTACTTCGCCGCCCCGCCCACGCGTGCCACCATCACGGCCAACAGCGTCCCGGTCGCTCCGCTGAACCTGATGACCCAGGCCACGGAGGATCTGCAGGAGGACGTCGGGGCAAAGGTCAAGGAGTTCCTTGACTCCTGCGCCGCCGAGGCCCAGAAGCAGCAGAAACTGCAGCCGGACTGCCCCTTCTACTACGCCAGCAACAACACCGTGTACGACGGCACTATCAAGTGGAGCATCACCGAGTACCCGGAGATTTCCATCGAGCCCTTCGGCGGCCGCTGGGTGGTGGCGCCGCTCGACGGCAAAGCCCGGGTGGAGGCGGTCCAGCAGAACTCCTTCACGGGCGCCAATTTCCCGCTCAGTGAAGAGGTGGACTTCAGCTTCACCACCCGCCTGGACGTCGCCGGCGATACCATCAAGGTCACCCCGCTGCTGAGCTTCTAGGCGCCCCACGAGGTGGAAGGCGATTCCGTCAATCTCAACAATGAGGAAACCCTCCAACAGGAAATCCACCCGCCCAATGCCGTCGATCCATACTTGGGTCTCAGTGGAAATTCCGGCATCCCTGAACAGCACCCTGGCCAAGGTCTCGATGAGGGAATCTGCGCCACGGTCCACCTTGGACACCAGCGTCCCATGGCTGGGCGGCTGCGTCAGTGGAAGACGATGGCTGATACAGCCGACAGGGTTCCGGCCGTTGCTCTGCCAGTAGTGAGGCCGCACCGGGGGACTGAGCTGCCAGAGGCCGTATGTTGGTGCGGCGGACACGCACGTGAGGAGGCCACGGGCGCGCCCCGCGGCTACCAACTCCGGATCAGCGCCCGCAACGGCCAGGAGCCCCCGCTCCAGGCGGACCACTTCCCCGTTCCGCACCGCCCGGCGAAGGCCGGTTTCCGTGGCCCCGGCGGTCAGCACGTTGCGCGTCAGCAGCACTCCGCCAGCCGACCTGAGGATCTCCGATGGGTCCATAAGGCCGCAGTGTCGGCCGTCTCGGCCTGCAGACAGTCCCGGAGCCGGCTATGTGGATAAGCCAGCCGCCGGACCTGCTC
>JBKKDH010000435.1:0-7807 GCA_046708445.1 Arthrobacter sp. | reverse complement strand
TGTTTTCCACTTTACCGGCAAGGACTAGTCTTTCTCTCATGACCAAATGGGAGTACGCGACGATTCCGCTCATTATTCACGCCACCAAGCAGATCCTGGACCAGTGGGGAGAGGACGGCTGGGAGCTCGTCCAGGTCGTCACAGGTCCGGACGGCAACGGCCTTGTTGCCTACCTGAAGAGGGAGAAGCAGTAACGTGAGCACCCCCGCAAACACCACGTCCGGCGCGGAAACCGCGCCGATTTCAGCCGTTGAGCAGCGCCTCGCCGAGCTCGGGCTGACACTTCCCGAGGTGGCCGCTCCCGTGGCCAGCTATGTGCCGGCAGTGATCTCCGGCAACCACGTTTACACCTCCGGTCAGCTGCCGTTTATTAACGGCAAACTCGAAGCTACGGGCAAGGTGTCCACCGGCACCGAGGGATACGCCGATGAGCCCACCGTGTCCCCCGAGGACGCCCAGCGTTTTGCGGCCATCTGCGCCGTCAACGCCCTGGCCGCCGTCAAGAGTGTCATTGGCGATCTTGACCGCATCACCAGGATCGTGAAGGTCGTGGGCTTCGTTTCCTCGGATCCTTCCTTCACCGGCCAGCCGGGCGTCATAAACGGCGCGTCCGACCTGCTGGGACGCGTCCTGGGCGACGCGGGCAAGCACGCCCGTTCCGCCGTCGGCGTTTCAGTGCTGCCGCTCGACTCTCCCGTTGAGGTCGAACTGATCGCTGAATTCAGCTAAGGACCGGTCTCTTCCCTTGCCTCAACTCGCCCGACGCCTGTTTGTCCTTCCCCCCGATCTTGAAGGGGCGGCACAAAGCTGGCTCGATCACGGCGAGCGGACGCCACGTGCTGCCCGCCTCGCCTCGTCCGTAGTCCTGCTGCGCGATTCCCCCACCGGCCTGGAGACCTGGCTCGGCTACCGTCCGGGCTCCTCGCCGCTGGGGATCCTCGCCTTCCCGGGAGGGTCCCTTGACGCGTCCGACGACGACGCGCTGGGCTGGCTGGGCCCCTCACCCCAGCATTGGGCCGAGCAGTTGGGGACGGACGACGTCGGGCTGGCGCGGCGCCACGTGGTGGGCGCCATCCGCGAACTGTTTGAGGAGACCGGTGTGCTGCTTGCCGGAGCCGACCCCTCCAGCACGGTAGAGGCCACGTCGACACCAGAGTGGATGCGGGCACGGGAACTGGTGGCGAACCAGGAGAAGTCCTTCACGGAGGTACTGGCCAAGCGTGGACTCTCGTTGCGCACGGACCTCCTGAAGCCCCTGGTCAACTGGCGCAGCCCTGACTTTGCGCACCACCGGTTCGACACCCGCTACTTTGCAGCGACCGTACCGATGAGCCAGCAGCCCACACTCCTGGAAAGCAAGGGGGTCTGGGGCCGGTGGGTGAATGCCGCCACGGTAATTGCCGACCGCGACACCACCGCACTGGGCGACGAAGTGGGCGTGGAGAACACTGTGGGCCTCACCCTCGGCCAGCTTCTGGTTCCCGGCTCGGAGATCATGCTCGAAAAGATGGCCGCCGCCAACGGCTGCATCGCGTACCTCAGCTACAAGCGCAAGGCCCACGTGTACCAGCCGCGGCTTGTTGAAGAGGACGGCAAGCTGATGCTCGAAGTCGAGGCCGCCAAAACCGTGGCCGGCGACCCACAGCGGGACCGCTAGGCGGCGCCTTACAGTCGACGCTGCAACCGGATGGCAGCGTACGGGCGGCTGGGAAGGTTGCCCGCCGTCCAGGACTCGTCAGTGGGCTCCAGCGGTATCTGGCCGCGGCCGTCGCGGATCACCAAGGCGGCCGTACCGATCATGGCCGCCAGGGAAGCCCAGCCCAGCAGGATCAACACAACAGCCGTAGCCACAGACATCGCCATGCACCTCGTGGCTTAATTTTACCGCCGCGGCTGGGGTGCGGCGTTGGATGTCAGCGTGGGTGGTGCACTTCCGCGCAGCCCCAACGCTCTCTCACTTTCCGCGGGTTTTTTGGCAACGCTCTCTCAATTACTGGAGTGCGACCGACACGTTGAGGTGGCCAACCTCTTCCGCGTTGGCCCTGGCTGCAGGAGCGTTTACGGAAAACCTGCAGGAAGTGAGAGAGCGTTCGACGGCGGCGGGCCGGACGCAGAAGGCCGGCTCCGATTGTTCGGGGCCGGCCTTCTGCGTGCTTCTAAAATCGGTCTAGCGGGAGCGCTGGCGGAGGCGCTGCATGTCCAGGATCACGACGGCGCGGGCCTCCAGGCGGAGCCAGCCGCGCTGGACGAACTCGGCCAGGGCCTTGTTGACAGTTTCGCGGGAGGCGCCCACCAGCTGAGCCAGTTCTTCCTGGGTGAGCTCGTGCGCCACCAGGACGCCGTCCGTGGCCGGGCGGCCGAAGCGGTCGGCCAGGTCCAGGAGGGCCTTGGCCACGCGGCCGGGCACGTCGGAGAAGACCAGGTCCGAGAGGGAGTCGTTGGTGCGGCGCAGGCGGCGGGCCAGGGCCTGCAGCAGCTGGGCCGAAACCTCGGGGCGGGTGCGGAGCAGCGTGTTGAGGCTCTCGTTCTTCAGCCCGGCCAAGCGGGTTTCGGAGACGGCAGTGGCTGTGGCGGTACGCGGGCTCGGGTCAAAGAGGGCCATTTCGCCGAAGAGCTCGCCCGGGCCCAGGATTGCCAGGAGGGACTCCCTGCCGTCCGGAGACGTGCGGCCCAGCTTCACCTTGCCGGAGACGATGAAGTAGAGCTGGTCACCCTGGTCACCCTCGCGGAAAACCGAAGCCCCGCGGGAAAGGTCCACCTCGGTCAGCTCGTCCGTCAGCAGGCGGAATGCTTCGTCGTCGAGCGTGGCGAAAAGGGGTGCTCGGCGCAGTACCTCGATGTCCATAAAATCTCCTGAATAAGAAGTGTCGGCTGTGGCGCTTGTGGCATTGTTTCAGAATTTTCAACGTTCTGTGACGTACTTGGCAGCCGAAACGCCCGGAAGCACCGGCCCGGAAGCCCATTTGAGCCGTGCAGGGCAACCGATGGGCCACTCGTCCGGACCGTATCTGGACTCTCTGCCGGGTAATTCTTGAGCGGAAGCCAGGCCGGCGGGGATCCACAGAATAATGTCAGCCAGCGCCACTAGAATTGGGTTTCAACTGTTTATAAGGAGCCTTGGTGTTTGGCTTGACTGTTCTGGACCTGGTATTGATCCTGGCCCTGCTGTCGTATCTGGGCTACGGCCTGCGCAACGGGTTCCTGGTGACAGTGGGCGGAATTGCCGGGTTCGCCGCCGGCGCCGTGGCAGCCTTTTTCGCCGTACCCCTCGTTAGCGGCTTCGTTGATGATTCCGGGTGGAGGCTGACCGCCATTGTGGCCGCCGCCGTCGTCCTGATCGCAGTTGGGCACGGAGTGGGCACCATGATCGGCCGGAAAATCCGCGGCGCCGTGCGGATCAGGCCGCTTCGCGCCGTGGACCGGCTTGTTGGCGGAGCCGTGAACGTTGCGGTCTCAGCGCTGGTCATGTCCATGCTCGCCTTCAGTGTCAGTTCCCTGGGTGTCCCCCTGGTGTCCCAGCAGTTGGCCGAGTCCAAAGTCATCCGGTTCATCGACGGCCTGACGCCCACGCCGGTGAAGGCCACCATGGCGCAACTGCGTTCAACAGTGATCGGCAATGGCATCCCCACCCTCCTGGAAGGCCTCGAACAGGGCCAGCCGGTGGTGGTCCCCGACGCTAACACCGATACTCCCGCCCTGAACCGGGCAGCGGAATCAGTCCTGAAAATCGCCGGCACCGCCTTCGAGTGCGGCCAGAACCAGACCGGGACCGGGTTTGTTGTGTCACCCGGCAGGGTTGTGACGAATGCCCACGTCGTGGCGGGCGTGTCGCAGCCCGTTGTGGAGGTTCCCGGCGGCAGCGCCATGCCGGGACGTGTGGTCTATTTCGACACCAGGCACGATCTCGCCGTCCTGGCGGTCGATGGACTGCCGGCTGAGCCGCTGGCGCTGAGCCCTGACCTGCCCAACGGCAGCCCGGCTGCCTTCGCGGGCTATCCGCACGGCGGTCCGTTCCAGTCCAAACCTGCCACCGTGCAGGACATCACTACCGTGCTGGTACCGGACATTTACGGAAACAGCCCGGCCCCCGAGGAGATCTACCGCCTGGCCGGGGACGTCCAGCCCGGCAACTCGGGCGGACCGCTGCTGACCACCGAGGGCCTGGTGGCCGGAGTAATCTTTGCCAAGGCGACATCGGACACCGAAATGGGCTTTGCCATCACCATGGATGACCTCAACCCGGTAGCCTCCCAGGCCCCCGGGCTCAGTGCTCCGGTATCCTCCGGGCAGTGCATCCAGAAGTAACTGTCCTTCCGGAAGCGGCAAGGGTCAGAGCCACTCGAGGCTTTGGCCGTGCGGGCCCGTGATGGCCACAGGGCTGCCGTTATAGGCCAGCAAAAACCTGCCCAGGATCCGCTGCGCGTCCACCTCGGGAACCACGTTTGAGCCGTCCTCCTGGTAGATGACCATGTGCCCCTCGTTGCTGAGCCAATGGACGCCTCGGCTGGTGGAGAGCTGCTGCATGGTCTGACGGAATTCGGCACGGCCGGCGGCGGTCAGGTAGCCCATCACCGCGCTGTGGAAGACCACCAGGGCTGCCTCGTCCGGCGCCTGTGCGGCGAGTTCCAGCAACCGCTCGTTCAGGTCGCCGGCGACCAGGAGTGGCGGATCCTGCCGGGCTATGGCCACGGCCTGCCGGAGACGGTCGCGCCGAAACTCCTGCTCCGGCCACACCAGTGCCTCCAGCCACGCGACGTCGTCGGAATCCCCCACGTCCAAGGGATTCAGGTCGATGCCCGCCCGCCACACCACGGACGGGAGCGAGGCCGGCAAAGGTACCGGGCCGGTGGTGGCGCATTTCAGGACGGGGACCTCGGCCGGGGCTCCAACATCCGGACGGGGAGAGAGCCGCGTGACTGTGGTGCCGTCGTCGAACTCGTAGGCGTACCGGTCCGGGTACAGCGCCAGGCCCGCCGAGGCGCCCACTTCCAGCAGTGCGAGCGGCTTCGCCTCCGCACGTGAGATGGCCGCCAAAGACGGCAGCAGGGTGGCGCACCGGCCGGCCTCGTTGGTCTGCGTGGATCGGGAGAGCACAATCGTGCTGACGTCGTCCCAGCGTGCCTGAAGGAACTCGCGGAACTGGTCAAAAGGGCCCGGCGCCGCCCCGAGGTACCGGGCTGCGGCGAGCAGCAGGTTGGGCTGGCGCTTGTCGTGCGGCCACCGGTTAATGCGGGTGATGATCTGCGGGTCGTCGGCGATCCCCAGCGTCCATTCGGCGTAGCAGGGCGAGGAGCCGGGCGCTTCCACGCTGCCGAAGTGCCGGTACCACGCAGCGGTTCGCCCGCCGGATTTGGCCGGGACACGCGCACAGTCCGGTGCGGGCTGCGGCTCCGGCCCGGCCATCATGGCTACAGTGCTTCGGCCAGGTAGTCGATGGCAAGCTTGTAGCCGAAGACTCCGGCGCCCACGATCACTGCGGCGCAGACGGGGGACAGGAAAGAGTGGTGCCGGAACTCCTCGCGCTGGTGCACGTTGGTGATGTGGACCTCGACGGCGGGCAGCTGCACCGCCGCGAGGCCGTCGCGCAGCGCAACAGAGGTGTGGGTGAAGGCACCGGCGTTCAGCACAATGCCGACGGCGGTGCCACGGGCTGCGTGGATGGCGTCAAGGAGCACGCCCTCATGGTTGGACTGGACGCATTCCACGGAGAAGCCGTGGGCCTCCGCCGCGCTGGCGGCCAGCTGTTCGACGTCGGCGAGGGTGGAGGTGCCGTACTTCTCCGGTTCCCGGGTCCCCAGCAGGTTGAGGTTGGGGCCGTTGATCACGAGGATGGTGCCGCGCCCGGCAGCGGTGGTGGCTTCAGTCATGGATGCAAATCTAGCGCTTGGGACGGCCTGCCGCATTTTCGATGCTAGCTGCTGTAGCCCAGCGGGTTGTTTTTCTGCCAGCGCCAGTGGTCTTCGCACATCTGGTCGACGGTTTTGGTGGTGGACCAGCTGAGGTCGGCCAGTGCTGAGTGAGGGTCGGCCCAGAAGGCGGGGAGGTCGCCGGCGCGGCGTGAGGTGATTTCGTAGGGGATGGGCTGGCCCACGGCTTTTTCGAAGGAGCGCAGGACTTCCAGGACGGAGGAGCCTGTGCCGGAGCCGAGGTTCCAGCGGAAGACTCCGGCCCGGTCCGCGACGTGGTTCAGGGCTGCGACGTGGCCTTCGGCGAGGTCGACGACGTGGATGTAGTCGCGCAGGCAGGTGCCGTCGGGGGTGTCGTAGTCGCCGCCGAAGACCATGAGCTTGTCGCGGCGGCCCACGGCGACCTGGGCGATGAACGGGACCAGGTTGTTGGGGATGCCCTGGGGGTCTTCGCCGATGCGGCCGGAGGGGTGTGCGCCGACGGGGTTGAAGTAGCGCAGCAGGGCGATGTGCCAGCGCGGGTCGGCGGCGCCGAGGTCAGAGAGGATGTCCTCGATCTGTTCCTTGGTGCGGCCGTAGGGGTTGTTGGCGCCGATTTCCATTTTCTCCACATACGGGATGGGGTTGTGTTCCCCGTACACGGTGGCGGAGGAGCTGAAGACGAGGGAGCGGACGTTGTGGCGGTCCATGACCCGGATGAGGTTCAGGGTGCCCACCAGGTTGTTGTAGTAGTACTTGAGGGGTTCGCGGACCGATTCGCCCACTGCCTTGAGCCCGGCGAAGTGGATGACGGCGTCGATCCCGCTCCCGGCGAACACCTTTTCGACGGCGGCCTCGTCCACGAGGTCCACGTTGTGGAACTCGGCGGTTTTCCCGCTGAGTTCGGCCACCCTGCGCAGCGACTCCTCACTGGAGTTGACCAGGTTGTCGATCACTACCACGTCGTGGCCGGCTTCGTGCAGGGACAGAACTGTGTGGGAGCCGATGTACCCGGTGCCACCAGTGACCAGAATTTTCATGCCTCAACGCTATCCCACTTAAGGTCCGCGAGGCCCGCCCATTCCGGATGCCGGTCATGGCCCGGGCCGGAAACGCCGCGACAGAAAACCATCTTTACAGCACAACTGTGTTAAAAAGGAGGAGTGCCAAAAATCGTAGATGCCGAAGTCCGGCGTGGGGAAGTTGTGGACGCCGTCTTCCGGATCATTGCCGTGGACGGCCTGGAGCGGGCCTCCCTCCGCGAAGTAGCCGATGAGGCGGGACTGGCGGTCGGTTCCGTCAGGCATTATTTCGCGAGCAGCGAGGAGCTCCTGAGCTACTCATTCGCCACCGTCGTGGACCGGATCCTTCTCCGCCTGTCCGATGCCCTCGCAGAATTGGAGGCGCTGCCGAACGGCGCTCCGGAGTACCGCGAGGCCGTATTAACACTGCTGGGTGAATTCTTGCCGCTGGACGAGGAGCGTGCAGTGGACGCTTGCGTGTGGATGGCCTTCAAGAACGCGGCACGCATTAGGCCGTTCCTGGCTGCCGAGGCCGACCGGAGCCACCGCGGGGTGGCCGCCGTCGTCGGCCGGCTGGTCACGGCACTTGTGCCGGACAACGGCAGTGGGCAGCACTCCCTGGTTGTCGAGGCCGAACGGCTCCTGGCCACGATCGACGGCCTGTGCATGCACGCGCTGCTGCAGCCCGAGTGGATGAACGCACAGATGTGCCGTGACGTCCTGGGGCGGCACCTTGAAGGCATGTCCGCTGGTCAGCCCGTTAACGTCGGGCGGCTTCGGGAATAGACTGGGAGCCGGGGGAAGCAGATCCGGACATCGCGCCGGTACAGCGCACGCCACGGAAGGACAAGGGATGCACCACACAGGCGGTTCCGGTTGGCAGATAACCATGGACACATC
>JBKKDH010000434.1:0-2785 GCA_046708445.1 Arthrobacter sp. | reverse complement strand
TGATGTGGACTTCCTTGGCAAGGAACGCGTTGGCGGTGCGCACCACGGTGCCGATGTTGAGGTCGTGCTGCCAGTTTTCGATGGCGATGTGGAAGTTGTGCCGCTTGGAATCCAGGTCCGCCACGATTGCGTCATGCTTCCAGTAGCGGTATTGGTCCACGACGTTCCGCCGGTCACCGTCAGCCAACAGCTCGGGATCCCAATGGTCCCCGGCCGGCGCCTCGCCCTCCCAGGGCCCGACGCCGACCTCCGCCTTTGGCCCGGATTCCTCCTCGGGCGGTGGAACGGGCAGGGGCGGGGTCTGGGGGTGGTCGGTCACGCTTCAACTCTAGCGGGGGTCAGCCCTCGAGCTTCCAGCGGTTGGCACGGTACGAGTTGGCGATCAGCTCCAGCTGTTCCGGGTTCTCATCCCAGTAGGTTGCGTGGCCGCTGACACCCACCATCTGCGGCGTGCCCCAGGGTGTGACGCTGAACAGGTTCACGGCCTTGATGGTTTCGCCGCGGGCGTTGAGGCACTCAAAGCCGATGGCGACGGCCGCCGTCCGTCGGAACTCCCGGAGTTCAGGAGGCGTGGTCCTGAAATTGCTGGTGCATTTGTGGCCGACGAGGTGCTCTGGCAGTTCGGCGGCGGGCATGGCCTTGAACTTCGCCTCGATCTCCTTGATGGCGGCCTGTACCTTTTCCGGCTCCTTGCCGTACTTGCCCTCTTCCGCTTCGGCGAAGAAGGCGTAGGCCAGCGCGATGCCGTCCCCGTCCCGTTCCTCCGTGCCCTGCGCTTTTTGCTGCATGGGCGAACCGGTGGTCGGGTCCGTAGTGATCCCGAAGGTGTCATCGAGGGTCCAGGAGGTGGGGTACTGAAAGGATGATTCCCCGGTAACAAAGCGGCTAAACAGCGGGTCGCCCTCGGCCGGAACACTCGCCGGGCCCTGCAGGTCAGCCCATCCAGGCGGCAACGGAATGGCTCCGGCCGGCACATCATCCGCGGTGGAATCGGCCGACGGCGGTGCCGACTCCTCCGGTGCGGCACTTTCCTCCGCGGCCTGGGATGTCGCCACGGGAGACGGGGTGTCCTGGCCTTGGGGCTTGGCGAAGGTCGGGATCACCCAGACAAACACTGCCACCAGCGCCACGATGACGACGGCGGCAACGGCGCCGAGGATGATGAACAGCGTCTTTTTGTTGCTGTGGGGCGGCTGCTGGGCCTGCGGCTGTGCGTATTGGCCCTGATACTGCTGGTCGGCGTACTGCTGGCCCGGGTAGGGACCCTGTTGATCCTGCTGGCCCGGCTGCGGAGCCTGGGGGTAGCCCTCGGCGTCCCTGGGCGGTGGTGGTGGCGGTGGCGCACTGTAGTTGTTGCTCATGGCGGTCCCTTTCAGGTGCTGACAGGCATCCTGCGGTTCCCGCGGTGCCCGGTGATTTCCTACGTCGGGGACCTGCCGGCGCATGCCGGCACAAGAACTGCCGCGGACATCCCCCGATCCGCAGCTGTTGGGCGCCGTGGCGCCAGTACGAGCCTAGCCGATGGGCCGACGGCCGGCGCCGCGGGCGCTGGCGTCATTTCTCCGGCCTCACGTGTTCCGGGGCACGAAGAATGACAGACTGGAGCCCGGATACGGCACATCGGCGTTGGAGGAAAACATGGCAAAAGCAGACCAGGTCCAGGGATCACCCGCGGTTTACCGCAACGGACAGGAGATCGAGTGCTGGCTGACGGACATGGACGGCGTCCTGGTCCACGAAAACCAGGCCGTCCCCGGCGCGGCCGAACTGATCCAGCGCTGGGTGGACACCTCCAAGCGTTACCTGGTGCTGACCAACAACTCCATCTTCACTCCCCGCGACCTTGCCGCGCGGCTCCGTGCGTCCGGGCTGGAGGTTCCGGAGGAGAACATCTGGACTTCCGCGCTGGCCACCGCGCAGTTCCTGAAGGACCAGGTGCGCGGCTCCGGTTCCGGAAACCGCGCCTACACCATCGGCGAGGCAGGACTGACGACGGCGTTGCACGAGGCAGGTTTCATCCTCACCGACCAGGACCCGGACTTTGTGGTGCTCGGCGAAACCCGGACGTACTCTTTCGAAGCCATCACCATGGCCATCCGCCTGATCCTGGCCGGGGCACGCTTTATCGCCACCAACCCTGACGCCACCGGTCCGTCCAAGGACGGCCCCATGCCCGCGACCGGCGCCATCGCGGCCCTGATCACGAAGGCCACCGGCCGGGAACCGTACGTCG
The DNA here is from genome assembly GCA_046708445.1 of Arthrobacter sp. Taxonomy (GTDB): domain Bacteria; phylum Actinomycetota; class Actinomycetes; order Actinomycetales; family Micrococcaceae; genus Arthrobacter. Next base: position 552 of record JBKKDH010000434.1, on the reverse strand, counting down.
TGGGCAAGCCGAATCCCATGATGTTCCGGTCGGCGATGAACCAGATCGACGCACATTCAGAGACCACTGCCATGATCGGTGACCGCATGGACACGGACATCATCGCAGGCATGGAGGCCGGCCTGCACACCGTCCTGGTGCTGACCGGCATCACCCAGCGTGAAGACATCGCCGCGTACCCCTTCCGGCCGAACCAGGTCCTGACCTCCGTGGCGGAGCTGAAGAACCAGATCTAGCCATTTTGTCCCTTGTGGGAGGCCCGTTCCGGGCTGAAAATGTGCTTGTGGTCGCCTGCCAACGCCGTGGTTCTATGGTTCGTTGAGGCCGTGATCTAGCCGGGCGTTGGGGATCACGCCGTGGGCCCTTCACTGTTTCTTTTGCTGAGAACGAGGACTAGATTCCGCTTTTCCCTGGTGATCTCCACGGGCGGCCGCTTCATGTATTCAGCGGGTGCGTCTTGTGAGGAGATGAACAGGATCATGCTGGCCGAATCCCAGGATGAGGAACAGATTATCGAAAGGGTGGCGGCCCTTGATATCGGAAAGGCCGAAC
>JBKKDH010000433.1:0-9177 GCA_046708445.1 Arthrobacter sp. | reverse complement strand
CCTACCGCGCGCTTTGGCCCCCCCCCGCGGGGGGCGCGCCATCCGCCACCCCCCCCCGCCCCGCGCCCCGGCGGCCGGGGCCGAACTCTGGCGCACGCACCTGACGGTCCGCACGGATACCGGAACGGACGACGGCGACACGGACCAGCGCATCGTCCGCGCCCTCTGGACCCGCGACAGCGAGCTGCCGCCGCCGGGCTTCGACCAGCCGCTCATCCCGTTCGACCGCACGGCCATCGTGGACCAGACCAACGGTGGAGACCCCGCCAACGCCGACACGCCGCTGCTGGTCAGCAACCTGTCGCTCTCCAGCCTGGGCGCCTGGTTCGACTGGAAGCAGTCGTGGGAGTTCCCGTCCAACATCGTTGACTACCGGCACCAGGCCGTTATGGGCCGAGACGGCTACGTCCGCGTGGCTTATCCCGGGATTCTCTTCCCGTTCGGTCACCGCTGCTTCCTGGTGAAGATCACCGAGCGCGAAGTCAAGCACCGCGACAAGCCGGTCGCCTACCTGTGGCAGCGGTGGTTCATCATCGTGCGCCAGCCAACCCGGACCTATCCAACCGCTGACCGGGACAACCCCTTCGGCCAGGTCACGGTGAGTCCGTTGGTCACGCCGGACATCGACAAGCCGCCCGAAAACCAGCAGCCGTTTGTTCCCACCCGCAACGGTGTCCCGTTCCCGTTCACGCTGACCACCGTGGACCGCGGCGGCAACACCCGCAGCTGGGCCGCACCGCTGGTGTTCGTCCAGGCCGGCAAGGACGGACCCCAGACCTTCATCTTCCATGCCGTCGCCGCGTCCCCGCGCTACTTCCCGGTCCGGCAGATCCAGGGCCGCGGACAGGCGCTCGCGGTTGCCGCTCCGGTGAAGGCCGGGGACACCACGGTGGAGGTCTCCCATCTGGTCTTCGACGGTGAGATCGACCAGGCAAACGTCACGTCGCGGCCGTTCCTGACCGAGGCACGGGCCGTGGTGCCCTCCATGAGGCACCTGGCCCCGCAGGCGCCCGCGGTCGACCTCGTCTTCGCCAAGCCCTACCTCGCCGACGGCCTGCCCGCGCGGGGCCCGGACGACAAGCCGGTACCCGGGACGCCCAACGCCGGCGAGCTGGTGCTCGCGCTGAAAAGCCCGCCCGCCGCCGTCGACTTCACCAGCGGTTCCGACCGGGCAGGCGGTTTCATTGCCCCCAACCTGTCCGTCAAGGGGATCTCCCGGGCCCTGGGCGCGATCGGCGAAAGCGGCAACACACCCTCGCCGTTCGACGCCGCAACGTTCGATCCGGCGTCGTTCCTGTCCGGCGCCATGCCCAAACTGTTCGGCTTGTTCAGCCTGCTGGACCTGCTCAAGGTGGCCGCCCTCGACGAGGCGCCGGCGTTTGTGTCCGATGCCCTGGATGCCGTCGCCAGGCTCCTGACCGAGGCGCAGCGCCTCCGGAGCGCACTGGACGACGCCGGCACGCGCCTGGCCAGTGAGGTCACCAATGCAGCCCACGACGGCGCGCGGGCTGTTGCGCAGCACGCCAAGGACCAGCTCGACTCCCGGACCGCGGCCCTGGAAGCGCGCCTCGATGCCCTCATCACCGCCGTCGGGGGCCTGCCGGGGAGCCCGGACGCCGTCAGCACTTCTGCCGTCGCCCTCGCCGGGGAGCTGCAGCCCCTGCTGGACGCCATCGGTGTGCCGGGTGTTCCCGCCGCCGTCCGGTCGGCGCTGCAAAAACCGGTGCAGGCGCTGAAGACCCTCACCGACCTCGCCAAGGACGCCGCCGGCCTGGCGCAGCTGCTGCGGGGTGCTGCCGGCGGGCAGGTCACCGCGCAACTGCGCTGGCGCCCGGCAATCAAGCCCTGGGGCCTGCCGGGGGTTCCCAACATCTTCAAGCCCAAGGACGAACACGCCCTGCGCGTGGACGTCGAGGTGCGGGCGTCCGCCAGCGCGCCGCCCGCTGTGGACATCCTGGCCGAGATTATCGACTTCGACCTGAACCTGATCGGCGACGGCTCCGCCGGCCTCATGAAACTGATGTTCCGGCGGATCGGGTTCCACGCCGGATCGGCCGGCAAACCCGAGGTGGACGCGGTGTTCGGCGGCATCGGCTTCCTCGGGCCGCTGTCATTCGTGGACCGGCTGCGCGAACTTATCCCCTTTGACGGGTTCTCGGATCCGCCCTACGTGGACGTGGCCCCATCCGGTGTGACAGCCGGGTTCGACCTGACGCTGCCCAACGTGTCCGTCGGAGTGTTCAGCCTGGAGAACATCTCCCTCGGCGCGGATGCCCGGGTCCCGTTCCTCGGCGACGCGCTCACAGTGGGGTTCAACTTCTGCGCCAAGGACGCGCCGTTCCGGCTCACTGTGATGTGCATCGGCGGCGGCGGGTGGCTGGTGCTGCGGGCGTCGCCCAAGGGCCTGGTGCTGCTGGAGCTGGGGCTGGAGGCGTGCGCCTGCCTGTCGGTCGACCTGGGAGTGGCGTCAGGCTCGGTGTCCATCGCCGTCGGCGTCTACCTCCGGCTCGAGGCGGACAAGGGCCTGCTCGCCGCCTACTTCCGCATCCGCGGCGAGGTGGACGTGCTGGGCCTGATCAGCGCCTCGATCACCCTTGAACTGTCGCTGATCTACCACTTCGAGACCGGCAAGCTGATCGGCCGGGCCTCGCTGGTGGTGGAGGTGGAGGTGCTGTTCTTCTCCGCCTCCGTCGAGATCTCCGTGGAACGCAAGCTCGCCGGTTCAAAGGGGGACCCCACGATGTACCAGGTGATGCCGCCCGGCGCGGACGGCATGAACGCCGACTGGGCAGAATACTGCGGCGCCTTTGCGCCATTGCCGGCCTAAGGCAGGAGAGACTGATGCCCACCACCGTCCTGGCCACCGCGTTGCCGTACTCGCTTGCGGACGACGCTCCGTTCCACCTCACCGTCTTCATCACGCACAAGCTGACCGGCGGCGGAACCCTGCTCTCCGGCTACCCGGCGGCCGCGGACTGGCCGGGCACGCTGGCAGGCTGCACGCTGACGCTGGCCACCTCACTGGACGCGGGCACCGCGTTGCCGCTGCGCGTTGTGTCCGCCGCCGACGCCGCGGCGTGGGCCGCCGTCCTGCCACCCGGGACGCCGGTGGCCACCTTCCCTGCGCCGGTGCTGTCCGGCGAAACCTGGCGGACCAATCCCGCCAGCCGGATGAGCGACCACGCCGTGGACCTGCACCTCGCAGCCATCACCGCCGCGCCGGCGCTCAAGCCGGGTCTGGCAACCGACCCAGTCGCGGGCGGCCTGCTGGAGACACTCGCCAACCTCGACGAGCGGGGCGCGTTGCGGCGGCTGCTCCGGGAGGCCCCGGCCCGGGCACGCCGCACGCTGCAGGTTCCGGCGCAGCGGCTGCGGGATGCCCTGGCCACCATCGGCCCGCTCACCGACCCCGAGGACGCGGACCCCGAACGCGGCCACGGCCGCGAACTCCCGCCACTGCCGCCATACCAGTCGGAGATCAACGACAACCCCTCACCGGTCCAGGTGCTGCTGGACGACCCCGAGGCCGACCTGCGGGTCACCAAGCGCCTCGACCGGCTCGTGGGCCAGGACCTGTCGGCCAACCCGCAGCTGCAGCTGATAGCGGACGCCCACGCGATGCGGCGGTACTACGAACGTCCCGAGCAGCCGCAACAGGAGCCCCGGACCGAACCAGACCCGGATGCGCCGCCCACGCCGCGTCCGGACCGGCCGGAGCATGACTTCCACGCCAAGGCCGCGTCCTTCGGTTCGACGCCGGCGCTGCTGCGCCGCCTCGGCCTCGCCATTGATGTGGTGCTCGACGGCGTTGATGCCGCGGGTGCACGGGCTGCACTGGCGGGTGCCACCTGGGTGAGTGTCACGGTCTCATCGCCGCACGCCGACGTTGAGGTGCTCCCGCCGCGGCGCACCTCGGTGGTGGTGGAGGGCCCGGTGTTCGCGGCCAGGTCCGGCGACGCGTGGGTGGGCGGCGCACTTCCATTGGGCGACGACGACTGGGTGGTGCTCGACGCCGACCCTGACGCGTCGGGCCTCAAACTCGACCAGCACGCCCGCAACCTCGCGCGCCAGTACGCGAGCGAGGCCAACGGCAACCCTGCCACGTCAGCTCCCGGCACACTGCGGGCCACGGGATTCGCCATTGCCCGCCGCAACCGGGCCGCCCAGCTGAGGGCACGCGTGCACCAGGCCGAGCAGTTGGCCGCCGACGACGGCAGCCGCGAGCTTCTCTTGGACGACCTCGTCCGCGGCATCAGGGTGGAGGTCTGGGACGATGCCACGAGGCAGTGGCACAGCCTGCACCGCCGCCGCGTCACGGTGACCGGGCAGCCGGCGAACGTGCCTGTCCTGGAGGATGCGGCCGACGTCGGATTCCTCCAGCTGTCCGCGCTCAACCGGGCCCCGGGCGACACCACCAACGGGTACTACCTGCACGAGGTGGTGGCCGGCTGGGATGGTTGGAGCCTGTCCGCCCCGCGGCCCGGGCTGACCATTGTGCACGTCGAGCCGCCGGGGCCCGACGGCGCCACGGAGGCCGTCGTCGAAACCCCGCCGGATGAGCCGGTCGACGGCGCGCACATCAGTACCCGGGTTGAGCCGGGCTCGCTTCCGCGGCTGCGGTACGGCACGACCTACAGCTTCAGGGTGCTCGCCGTGGACCTGGCCGGCAACTCCGTGCCTCGGGTAGTGCCGCGGCACCGTTCACCCGACGCTCCTGACGGGGCCGCGGTTGAGGCTGCCCGTACCCACCTCGACCGGCTGCGGGCATCGTACCGCGAGCGCGACCGCGCCGGGGTGGCGGCGGACCGCCGCGATGCCGTCGTCGAGCATTTGCGGACCGGCGGGCACGAACCCGGCGGGGCCACACAGGAGAGCGCGCTCCCTGCGGAGCTGCTGTCCGGTGATCCGGGCATCGACGCGACGCTGGAGGGGCTGGTAGCCCGGGCGTCAGCTCCCGGCGAGGCGGCACCTGCCCAGCGAGTGTTCGACGACGTGGTGGCGGCGTCGAGGGTCCTGGCGGAGTCCCGCAAAACATTGCGCGTGCGGCCGCAGCTGCGCATCGGCCCAGACGACTTCGCCCGCCTGGCGAGGAACGATGACCTGCAGCTGCCCGCGGAGGCTCGCCGGGCCGGCCGGCCCGCCGTCACCGCACCGCGGCCCTACCTGCGGTGGGAACCGGTCCCTGCCCCGGCCGTGGTGGCCCGGCAGGAGCTGGGCACGGGGGAGCAGCCGGCCCACCTGGTGGTCCGCAGCGGCCTGCCGCCGGGCGGCGGTGTCCCGGACGGGGGTACGGATTCGCGGTCTTCGGCCGAGCGGCACATCGCCCCGCCGAAGGCCACCCAGCTGGAGGCCGAGACCGCCGGGTACTTCGACGCCGCGATTGGCACAGGCGACGCCGCCGAGATCCGCAAGCTCTACGCGGTGGCCCTGGCCGAACGCGGGACCCTGCTGGACCAGTTCGTGCCCAGCCACACCGACGCCCGGGCCACGGAGGAACAGAACGGAATCGCCCTCGTCGACCGGCCGGGTGCGGACACCGGTTCAAGCCACCGGGCCACCCTGGCGGACATCACGGCAGACCGCGGCCGGCCGATCGGTGAGGGCCAGTATGTGGTCCACAACACCGGCGCCCTGCGGCTGCCGTACCTGCCGGATCCGTTTGCCACCGGCGTTTCGCTGGTGTTCTACGAGGCCGGGGCGCCGCATGGCCTGCGTGAGCCGCGGGCGCTGCAGTCCGTCACCGTTCCCTACCCGGGATCGTGGCCGTCGTTGCAGTCGCTCCGGCTCGTCCTGGAGCCCGGCGACAAACTGGGCGCCCGCGTTTCCGGCCACGAAGTGCACGTGTCCGTCCCGGCGGGTGAGCAGGTGCGCGTGGCGGTTTCCAGCACCCTGGACCCGGCGTCGCTGGACAAATTCGGCCTGTGGCGGTCTCACCTGGCGAGCGTCGTCGACCCCGACGACGGCTACACCACGGACGAGGTGGTGGCCGCCGCCGCGCTCATGCGCGCGGCGTCCTCGGGCTGGACCTGGTGGCTGACCCCTTCGACGGACGTGCGGCTGGTGCACGCCGTTCCCGCGCCGGTGCGGCCGCCCGGACTTCGGGCACTCGAAGTGTTCCTGCGGCCGCCGGGCCGTGCGGTGGTGGCACTGACCGGGCTGGTGGACGTGCACGGTCCCAGCACGGACACCCTGCTCGTACGCGCCCGGTGGACCGAGACCGTCGATGACCCCGCGGCCCCGGGGCCGCAGACGGTGTCCAAGTCCGACGTCGTGGTGCGCTCCGCCGTCGTGGAAACAGAACGCACCGGGGTGCTGTTCCTATACGACTTCCTGCCGACCGGCCCGCTGGCGCATGCGCTCGGGAACATCGGCTTCCACCGGATGCTGCAGACCTTCGAGGACACCCACTACCGGCGGGTGACATACGTGCCTTCCGGCGCCACCCGGTATTCCGAGTACTTCGCGCAGATCCCTGACCCGGAGGACCCGGCCCTGGCCGGCGAGCCGGTCGAGCTCGACATCCCCTCATCGGCCCGGCCGGCGGCGCCCCTGGTGCTGGATGCAGTGCCGCTGCTGCGCTGGGAGACGGTGCCTGAACCAGCCGACCCGTTCGCGTGGCGGCAGGTGCGGCGTTCCGGCGTGCGCATCTGGCTGGCCCGCCCCTGGTTCTCCTCCGGCGACGGGGAACTGCTGGGAGTACTCGTGTTCGATCCCGACGAATGGGTCCAGCAGCCGGAGGGTTCCTGGGCCCGCCGGCCCAAGGCCCGGCAGGCCCCGGACGGTGCCACCAGCCTGTGGGCAGCAGACCCGATCATCCAGCACGGCGGCAGCACGTCTTCGCCCACCGTGCCGCCCTTGCTTACGCTCGACCAGCTGGTGCTCGACCTGGTGGAAACGGGCGCAGCGGAAGGCGTTGGCGTCCGCCCGCCGCTCGGGGGCAGGCCGCCGGGCGGGCGGGACCGCGGATGGCCGGACGCACCCGGGAACCCGGTCGCCGTCGCCGCCTCCTTGCCGCTGCGGGACGTCCGTGGCCGTCCGGCGGTGCGGGTCCTGGGCTACCGGCCGGAGTACGACGAGGCATCGGGCCGCTGGTTCGTCGACGTCGCCCTCCAGGAAACGTCCGCGCTGTCGCCTTTCGTGCGCCTGGCCGTGGCCCGTTATCAGCCGCAGTCCATTGCCGGCTGCGAGCTCTCACCGGTGGCGCTGACCAGCTGGGTCCAGCCGCTGCCCGCCCGGATCCTGACGGTGAGCAGGCCGGACCCCCGGCACGTCCAGGTGACCTTGACGGGCGTGGTCAGCTGGCTGCGCTGGGATCCCCACGGGGCGCCGGGCCTGCCGGGCGAACAGCTCACAGCCGACAGCCCCACCGGAGACGCGGCCACGCGTGCTTCGCGGCTGCAGCAGTCCCGGACGGTCCGCGCCTCGGTGCAGAGCCGGTCCGCCGGCGCGGGGGACCTGGAATGGCAGACGGTGTCCAGCTGGCTGCTGCTTGCCGTCAGCGTCGAAGAATCCGGCGGATTCCGGGCCACCTGGTCCGGGGCCATCAACCTGCCGCCGAACGCCGGGACTCCAGCCGGGGATGCGGCCGGCGTGCCGGGCCTGCGGCAGCCGGGGAACCCGGACTCGCTTTGGCGGGTGCTGGTGGAGGAGCACGAACTGCTCGACGCCGATCCGGCGCCGGGTGAGCGCAGCGCCCGCGTTCCGCGCCTCGTCTATGCGGACAGTGTGGCGCTGTAGGCGGCCCGAACCGGGCGATGTAATTCGATGAAGAAATGTTTTGCGGTGATGTCGGTTTATGAACCTATTTGTTGAACGGAGAATTGGCATTACTCCACATGGAGAATTGTGTGAATGTGCGTCAGGGGAGTTGGAGGATTATTCCCGCCGCGAATACTTTTCAGGGAGAGAAATCAACCGGTCCGGCCAGGACCGGGAAATCCATCCCTTGAGATGACGCCGCCGCGAATATTGTTTCGAAAAATGGCTGTCACCCTCAGGAAGAAAGCGACCCAAGGTGACAACAACACAGACCGAAGCCGCGACCCGCGCTGTCGAAAAACTCGTCCATGGGCTCGCGGAACAGCACCCGGAAATCGAAGTGTGGCGGGCGTCAGCTTTGACAAACCACTATCTCCATGACGCCGCGACAGCGAAGACGGCCCGGGCCTCACAACCTGGCCCTGCCGTCGCCTTCCCCTCAACTGCGGAGCAGGTGCAGGCCGTGGTCCGCGCAGCCGGCGCGTATGGCGTATCGGTGGTTCCCCGCGGCGCAGGGTCAGGGCTCTCCGGCGGCGCCAGCGCCCACCCGGACCAGCTGGTCCTGTCGACGGAGCGGCTCAACCGCATTGTCGAGGTATCGCCGCTGGACGGGGTCGCCGTCGTCGAACCGGGCGTCATCAACGCGGACCTGAACGCCCACCTTGAACCCCACGGCCTGTTCTACGCACCGGACCCCGCGAGCTTTGAAATCTCCTCCATTGGCGGAAACATTGCCACGAACGCCGGCGGGCTGCGGTGCGCCAAGTACGGCGTGACCCGGGAATCAGTCCTTGCCCTCGACGTCGTCCTCGCCGACGGCAGCCTCATCAGCGTGGGCCACCGGTCCATCAAGGGCGTCACCGGCCTGGACCTGGTCTCCCTGTTTGTCGGGTCGGAGGGCGTCCTTGGCATCGTGGTCAGGGCCACGGTCCGACTCCATCCGACCCCGGTGGCACGCCGGACGCTCACGGCGTTCTTCGACAGCACCGCCGACGGCGCGGCCGGTCTCTCCGCCATCACGCTGTCACCGGTCCGGCCCGCGGCGATCGAGTTTTTCGATACTCCCACCCTGGAGAACATCGACCAGCACTCCGCGTCCGGACTGCGGGAGCGGGGCGCCGCGCTGATCCTCGTCGAGCTGGACGGCTACGGCATTGACGAGCAGGCTGCAGACCTCACTACTGCCCTGACCCGCAGCGGCGGCCGGGTCGGGGTTGAGTCGGACAGCGAGGGAGTCCGTCTGTGGGGCCTCCGCCGCCACGGACGGGGACTGCCCCAGGACCAGTGGTTCGTTGGCGAGGACATCGCCGTGCCGAAGTCGCAGCTGCCCAAAGTCTACGAAGCCTTTCCCGCGCTGGAGGCCCGGTTCGGCGTGCGGATTTCGGCGGTCTCCCACGCGGGCGACGGCAACCTCCATCC
>JBKKDH010000432.1:0-4834 GCA_046708445.1 Arthrobacter sp. | reverse complement strand
ACGACGGCGATCAGCAGCTGCCGGTGCGGCCGCAGGTATTCAACAAGCAGTTTCCAGAGCAAAAGCGGCTCCTGGTCCAAGGCTCACGGAACGTGATGCGAAGGTCAGTTTACGTCCGGAGGCTGGGAACCCGACCTCTGTCTGCTGGAGAAATCCGGGTGGTTCTCCGACAGCGTATTACTGGTTGGCTGGGGTCACCGCCCGCCGCAAATTCCTGCACAGCAACGCAAGGACATAAGCATGGGGCTGCGGATGCACGGGGGGCATACGCTGGGAAGCAGCCGCGCCTATGACTCTTAAGGAAGCCCATGCCCGAGCCCACCCGCCCCCTGCGCCAGCTTGGCTTCCTCACTATCGGTCTGTTCGATCCGGCGGACCCCGCGGCAGGCCACGAATCAACACTGCAGATCATTGAACTGGGCGAGCGGCTTGGGTTCGACAGCGCCTGGCTCCGTCACCGCCATCTGCAGTTCGGCATATCGTCCCCGGTGGCAGTTATGGCTGCCGCGAGCCAGCGCACGTCCCGGATCCAGCTGGGCACCGCGGTCACCCCGCTCGGCTGGGAAAACCCCTTGCGCCTGGCCGAGGACCTGGCCACTGTGGATCTGCTCGCCGGCGGACGCATCAATCCTGGGCTGAGCGTCGGTGAACCCATGCACTATGACACCGTGAAACATGAGCTGTACCCGGACTCCTCGGAGCTGGAGGACTTCAGCTACGCCCGCGTGGAGCGGTTTGCCCGGCTGGTCGCAGGGGAAAAGGTGCGCGAGTTTTCCGGCAGGCAGGGTGTGACCGAGGAATTTTCCAACCGCGTCGAGCCGCACTCTGCCGGGTTGCGGGACCGTCTTTGGTACGGGGCGGGAAGCAATAAGTCGGCCGTCTGGGCCGGCGTAAACGGCTTCAACCTGCTGTCCAGCAGTGTGGTCTTCCCCGGGACTGACCAGGAACCGGATTTCGCCCGCGTTCAGCAATCCCAGATCCGGGCCTACCGTGAGGCCGCCGCGTCATCACAGGCGCCGGGGCCAGCCAGGGCGTCGCAGGGTTTGGTGGTGATCCCCACCGATTCGGCGTCGCCGCAGCAGCGGGAAAAGTACCAGCGCTACGTGGATGAACGCACGCCCCGCACCCGGGTGCCGCAGGGGCCCAACCGCATGCTGTTCGCGCCGGACGTCATCGGCACCAGCGACGAGATCGCCGAGCAGCTCTACGCCCACGCAGGATTCCGGGAAGTCGACGAGGTGGCGTTCGCTCTGCCCTTCAGCTTCGACCACGACGACTACGTCCAGATCCTCACCGACATCGCAGGCAAGCTCGGTCCGGCGCTGGGATGGTCCCCGGCCGTGCAGTCATGACGACGCCGGTGCCCCGCCTTGGGTGCCAGCCTCCGCCGTCAGGTGGTTCCGCAGTTTCCCGGTAATCCGGCCAAGCTCTTCCAGGTCTTCCGGAGCCAGTGCCTCGACAAACAGCTGGCGAATAAGGCGAAGATGCGGGGCGGACGATGCCCGGAAAATGCGTGCGCCTTCATCAGTCAGTTCCACCACCGCCCCGCGGCTGTCATGGTCGGACTTTTTCCGGCAGATGAGGCCGCGGCTTTCCATGCGCCCCAGATGATGGGAGAGCCTGCTCCGCTCCCAACCGATGCCCTCAGCAAGCGCCGACGACCTCAGTCGGCGTTCATCCGCCTCGCTCAGCGCCAGAAGAACCGCGTAGTCACCCGGGGAAATGCCCGACGTGGCTTGCAGTCCTGCCGCCATCGCCTGCCCGATCTCCTCGCTGGTCTCCACGTACGCGCGCCAGATGGTCAGCTCGTCCGCAGTGGGGCTCCGCCGTCCGGTTTCGCTGCTGTGCTCCATGACATTCTCTCCTTGCTTGACATGTCAACCATACACGGGTGATGATTGACGCGTCAATTAAGTAATTGACGTATCAATTAGCGAAGGCAGTGCGATCATGATCTTTGGTTTGGATACCTTTGGCGATGTCCCGCTGGACGACGCCGGCGTGCCCGTCAGCCATGCCAGGGCCATCCGGCAGTTGGTAGACGAGGCCGTCATTGCCGATCAGCTCGGCGTGGACGTCTTCACCGTCGGAGAACACCACCGCCCCGAATATTCGGTGTCAACACCGGAGACGGTGCTGGCCGGCATGGCCACGGTGACTTCCCGGATCCGTTTGGGATCTGGCGTAACGGTCCTCAGCTCCGACGATCCGGTGCGGGTTTTCCAGCGGTTTGCCACGGTGGACGCCCTGTCCAACGGGCGTGCCGAAGTCATTCTTGGACGGGGATCCTTCACTGAATCCTTCCCGCTCTTCGGCTACGACCTCAAGGACTACAACATCCTGTTTGAGGAGAAGATCGAACTCTTCGCACAACTCCTCAAGGAGACGCCAGTCACCTGGAACGGCACCATGCGGGCACCGTTGGTTGACGCCGATGTATACCCGAAGACGGAAAACGGCCTCAAGACCTGGGTAGGCGTTGGAGGTACACCCGAGTCAGTAGTCCGGACTGCGAAATACGGATTCCCCCTGATGCTCGCCATCATCGGCGGTCAGCCGGAGCGGTTCACACCCTTCATCGACCTCTACAAGCGGGCATCTGCAGAATTCGGAACGACGGTCTGGCCCGTAGGGATGCACTCACCCGGTTTCATTGCGGACACCGACAACGAGGCCAAGGAGGTGTTCTGGCCACATTACAAAGTGGTCCGGGACCGCATTGGAGCACTCCGGGGGTGGCCCCCTGTCCGCCGCGAAGACTTTGAAGCGGAGATCGAGCACGGCTCCATGTACATCGGTTCCCCGGAAACGGTGGCCAAGAAGATCGCCCGGGCCGCGGCAGCCCTGGACATTGGGCGATTTGACCTCATCTTCACCTCCGGAGCCCAACCCATCAGCGCCCGGCTGAAAGCCGTGGAACTCTATGGCAACAGGGTGGTTCCCATGGTCCGCGAAATCCTCGCTGACAGCGGCCACGCAGCAGGCGCATAAAAGTTGGCCGCCGCCGGCCAGGGATGGGCTGAGGACTTCTCCGACGGAACCGTCAAGGGCATCGGCGGCCTGGAAGTCCTGGCGGCGCTGGGACTTGTCCTCCCTGCGCTTCTCAACATCGCTACCGTCCTTGTGCCCTTGGCTGCCACAGGGCTCTTCCTCCTCATGGCCGGCGCGGCGATTACCCACGCCCGGCGTGGCGAAAAGCCCAACGTCATCATCAGCGCAATCCTGGGCATCCTGGCCGCTGGGTATAGCCATCGCCCGATTTGGACCGTACGGCTTCTGATTGTTACGCATTCAAGGTTAGGGCGAAGTCGCTGCACCAACCCGGGTGTCAAAGCGCCGACGGTATTCCGTCGGCGTCGTGGAAAAGGCGGCAGCGAAGTTCTGGCGCAGGGTGACGGCATTGCCGAAGCCGCAGTCGGCGGAGACCTGATCTATCGACAGGTCGGTGGTCTCGAGCAGCCGCCGCGCTGCATCGAGGCGGCGGGCGCGTATCCAGGCTGCCGGCGTCGTCCCCGTTGCTGCCCGGAAAGCACGGACAAAGGTGCGGCGGCTCAAATGCGCCTGGGCCGCGAGCCGGCCAATGGTGAGGGGTTCACCCAGGTGGGCCAAGGCCCACTCCAGCAGGAGCGAGATCGGGTCATCCGTGGAGCGCTGTGGCACCGGGCGCTCAATGTACTGCGCCTGACCGCCCTCACGGTGCGGAGCAATGACCAGGCTGCGTGCCACCTGGTTCGCTGCTTCCGCCCCCAGCCGGGAGCGCACCACATGCAGGCAGGCGTCCAGCGCAGAAGCGGTGCCGGCCGATGTCAGGACGTCTCCGTGGTCGATATAGAGCACAGACTGGTCCAGCGGAACATCGGGGTGCCGCACCGCAAGGGCATCAAACGCCTGCCAATGCGTGACGGCCCGGCGGCCCGCGAGCAGCCCCGCGTCCGCCACAGGGATCGCGCCGAGGCACAACCCCAAAATCGGCACGCCCCGGACGTGCGCCCCCTGGAGTACATGCCGCAGCGAATCACTCAGGATGCGCCCGTCGTCGAACCATGAAGGCACCACCACGATGTCCGCCTCTTCCGCGGCCTCGGGCCCCTTCACCTCGCCCAGCCGATAGCCCTCAGCTGTTGTTATCTCGCCTGCCTGGTCAGAAAAGAGAACCGTCTCCCACCCGGCAAGGCCCTGGCGGGACACCTCGTCAAAACCATCTGCGGAACGGCAAGGTGAAACATCGTTGCCCCGTCGAAGGCGTACACCGCGATCCTCATCCTGCACCTGTTCCGTCGATTGGCCCGATTTCATCGTATATCTGCCTTCGTGCCACTGTTGGTAGTCGCCGGCAGCAGGGAGAGTGGAGAGGTCGCCAGAAGGCGGCGCGCAAACCATCAGGGAGAACCACGAACATGACCAGCCCCCGCCGCGCCCTCATCCTCATCGACGTGCAGCAGCAGTACTTCGGCGGCCCGCTCGAGATCCAGTACCCGCCCCACCAGGAGTCACTGCCCGCGATTGCGCGGGCAGTAGACGCTGCCACCGGCGCCGGCATTCCCATCGCCGTGATCCAGCACTCCGCCGGTGTTGGTGCGCCGGTCTTTGCGCCCGGCACTCCGGAGTTCGGCCTGCACCCGGACATTGAACGCCGCAAAACCACCGAATGGAAGTCAGTGGTCAAGCAGTACGGGTCCGTGTACGCGGACACGGACCTCGCCGCCTGGCTGCGCCAGCACGACGTCGACACGGTCACCCTGGTGGGCTACATGACCAACAACTGCGTGCTCGCCTCAGCCGTGGAGGCAGAGTTCCTTGGCTTCACCACCGAGGTTCTCTCAGATGCGACCGG
>JBKKDH010000431.1:0-3660 GCA_046708445.1 Arthrobacter sp. | reverse complement strand
GCAAGGGGTCATGGACGGGTCGGCGGCCCGACGCCCCTACTTTACCCAAGACAACCTCGGCCCCGAGCATCCCCGCGGCCTTTTCGAACTCCTGCCGGTCGGGGACGGAGGCCGGATCGGCGAGCACTACATCGACGCTGAAGTCCGGGGCGTATTTTCGCAGGGCATGGAGGTGGTCGGCGGCGCTCATGCCGGACGTCTCCTTGGTGTCAGTTGCCAGGTTCATGGTCAGGCATCGCTTGGCGGCCGTACCGCACAGTGCCTGCCTCATTTCGGGCAGCAGCAGGTGCGGCAGTACTGAGGTGTACCAGGATCCGGGCCCGAGGATGACCCAGTCGGCGAGCTCGATGGCGGTCAGGGCTTCAATGCAGGCGGGCGCGGCTTCGGGCAGCAGCCGGACGTGTTCCAGCGAGCCGGCCACGGCACAGCGGGCCTGGCCGCGGATGGTCTGCAGGGCAGAGGTGCCGTCCGGGGCGGTGACGCGGATGTCGCCTTCAATGGTGAGGGGCACGGTGGACATCGGCAGGACCTGGCCGCGTGCGCCCAGCAGCGCGCCGGCCCATTTCAGGCCCGCGACGGCATCCCCCAGCAGTTCCCACAGTGTGACGATGAGGAGGTTTCCCATGGCGTGTTCGTCCAGTGACCCGCCGCGGCCCTCCCCCGGCCGGAAGCGGTGCTGCATTACGTCGCGCCAGGTGCGGCCCCAGTCGGTGTCGTCGCACAGCGCGGACAGTGCCATGCGCAAATCCCCTGGCGGCAGCACGCCGTACTCCTCGCGGAGACGCCCGGACGAGCCGCCGTCGTCCGCGACTGTGACGATCGCGGTGAGCTCGGAGGTCAGCAGCCGCAAGGCGGAGAGGGAGGCGGACAGGCCATGGCCTCCGCCGAGTGCCACGACAGTGGGGCCCTTGTCCTGCTGGCTGGCTCCCGTTCCGCCCGAAGGCGGAATCAGCGGCAGCGGGCCGGTAAGCAACCCCATTATTCGCGGCCCAGGTCCCGGTGGGTGGTTGTCACGGTGACCCGGGGATACTGGGCCAGTTTCTTGGAAAGTTCGACGGCGACGGCCACCGACCGGTGCTTCCCGCCGGTGCAGCCCACGGCGATGGTGGCGTAGTGCTTGTTTTCGCGGCGGTACCCGTCGAGGACCGGTTCCAGGGCCAGGACGTAGCGGTCCACGAAGTTCTTGACCCCCTCGGCCTCCAGCACGTAGTCGCTGACGTCCTTGTCCAGGCCCGTATGCGGGCGCAGCTGGGGCACCCAGTGCGGGTTCGGAATAAAGCGGACGTCGGCGACATAGTTGGAGTCGACGGGAAGGCCGTATTTGAAGCCGAAGCTCATGACATTGAGCCGCAGCGCCACCGGGCCGGTCTCGCTGAACAGTTCGGTGATGGCCGTGGCCAGGCCGTGGACGTTGTAGGTGGACGTGTCCAGCACGACGTCGGCGCTGTCGCGCAGTTCCGTCAGCAGCTCACGTTCGGCTGCTATGCCGTCGAGGATCCGGCCGCCTTCCTGGAGGGGGTGCGGGCGGCGGCCCTGTTCGAAGCGGCGGACCAGGACGTCGTCGTTCGCGTCCAGGAACAGCACCCGGAACGTGACCCCGCTGGCGGCCAGTGCGCCGAGGGCGGCGCGGATGTCGGCGAACAGACCCTTGCTGCGGACGTCCATCACGACGGCCAGCCGGGGAATGGACTGGGGCGCGTGCGACACCAGTTCCGCGAGGGTCCCCAGCATCTGCGGCGGGAGGTTCTCCACGACGTACCAGCCGTGGTCCTCCAGCGCGTCCGAAGCCGTGCTGCGCCCCGCCCCGGACATTCCGGTGACCACCAGCAGTTCCGCTTCGAGGGGCTTGACCGGCGTCAGCCCGTCCTGCTCCGTCCCGGATCCCGCCGTCGAGTCTGCCATTGATTCCGCCCCGTTTCTGTCCTCATGTCGGCGGGGAACCGCAACGGCGGAATCCCCGACCTTTACCCTAGCTAAGTTTCGAGGATTTCGCCGGTGGTCATGTTCACTGCCGGCACCAGCTCCGCTGTCTCGGCGTCGGAGCTGAAGTGGGCAACGATGGCTGTAGCCAGGGCCGGGCCGATACCCTTTGCTTCCGAGAGCTGCTCCACCGAGGCTGCCTTGATCCCCTTGACCGAGCCGAAGTGGTCCAGCAGTGCTTTGCGCTTGGACTCCCCCAGCCCCGGCACGCCGTCCAGGGTGGACACCGTCATGGCTTTCCCGCGCTTCTGGCGGTGGAAGGTGATGGCGAAGCGGTGGGCTTCATCGCGGATGCGCTGCAGCAGGTACAGCCCCGCCGATGTCCTGGGCAGGATCACCGGGAAGTCGCTGTCAGGCAGCCAGACTTCCTCCAGGCGTTTGGCGAGGCCCACAACGTAGACGTCGTCGATTCCGAGATCGGTGAGGGCACGGGCTGCAGCATTGACCTGGGGTTTGCCGCCGTCGACCACCACCAGGTTGGGCGGATAGGCGAACTTGGCCCGTGGCGCCGGCGTAGTGGTGTCCAGCACCGCCGCGTCAGCGGCGGCGTTCAGGGCGGCCTGGTGCCCGGCAAGGGCCGAAGCCTCCACCTGGGCTGTTTTGTCCGTGAGGTAGTGCCTGAAGCGCCTGGTCAGGACGTCGTGCATGGCCGCGGTGTCGTCGGCGGCTGCGGCGCCGGTGACGGAGAACTTCCGGTAGTCGGACTTCTTGGGCAGGCCATCCTCGACCACCACCATGGAGGCCACCACGTTGGTGCCCTGGACGTGCGAGACGTCGTAGCATTCGATGCGCATGAGCGCCACGGGCAAGTCCAGTGCTTCCTGCAGTTCCTGGAGGGCCTGGGAGCGGACGGTGAGGTCGCCGGCTCGGCGGGTCTTGTGCAGTTTGAGGGCATGCTCGGCATTCTCGCGGACGGTGGACATCAATGCCGCCTTGTCGCCGCGCTGCGGGACCCTGATGTCCACTTTCGCGCCCCGCAGGCCACCGAGCCACTGCGTCAGCCCGGCGTGGTTGCTGGGGACGACAGGGACCAGTACTTCCCTCGGAAGCCGCCCATGGCTGTCCCCGTCCTCGCCGTAGACCTGTTGCAGCAAGTGCTCCACGAGGTCCGGAGGCGTGGAGTCCTCGACTTTTTCAACCACCCAGCCACGCTGGCCACGGACGCGGCCGCCGCGGACGTGGAACACCTGTACTGCAGCCTCGAGTTCGTCCTCGTGCAGGGCGAAGACGTCGGCATCGGTGTCCTCCGCCAGGACCACGGCGTTCCTCTCGAAGACCTTGCGCAGGGCGGCGATGTCATCACGCAGCCGTGCGGCACGCTCGTAGTCGAGCTCCGCGACGGCGGCAGACATTTCCTTTTCGAGCCGGGAGATGAAGCGCTTGGCCTCGCCGCCCATAAACGCACAAAAATCCTCGGCCAGGGCCCGGTGGTCCTCCGGGGAGATCCGGCCCACGCAGGGCGCCGAGCATTTGTCGATGTAACCCAGGAGGCAGGGCCGGCCGCTGGCCTGGGCCCTCTTGAGGACGCCGGCCGAGCAGCTGCGCACCGGGAATACCCGCAGGAGCGTGTCCATGGTTTCCCTGATGGCGCCGGCGGTATAGGGGCCGAAGTATCGGGTGCCCTTCCGCCTGTCACCCCGCATCACCTGGACCCTGGGCAGCTTCTCGCTCATGGTGAGG
>JBKKDH010000430.1:0-3617 GCA_046708445.1 Arthrobacter sp. | reverse complement strand
TTTCGGCCAGCAGGGCCGGATACTGATTCACCCACGCTCCGATTAATGGCGGAACGCTGGACTGACGGTTCAGGGGCAGACACTTCATGCTGCAGATTCCTGCGACAGACCAAGCAGGCGGCACCGGAAAATGTTGCGCAGTAGGAGATCAAATAACAACTGAGTGCAGCTGCAGATCAGATAGGCGGAATCACCGCCGGTGCATGTCCACCTTAGCACCTTCAACGTCCACTGCCAGCTTCAGCACGCGCCAGCCGATGTCCGGCGTGTTTGATGCCGTAAACGCCTCGATAAAGTCCAGGACGGCGGCGGCATCGGCCTCACCGTTGGCTAACACCAGGACGGTGGGGCCGGCACCCGACACAACGGCTGCGTGTCCCGACCTGCGCAGTGCACCGATCAGGGCCGCACTGGGCCGCATGGCCTCCGCGCGGTAGCTCTGGTGGAGGAAATCCTCGGTGCCGGCCAGTAGGAACTCCGGCTTTTGCGTCAGCGCATGGATCAGCAGGGCCGCCCGGCCCGAATTCATGGCCGCCGCGTGGTGGCCGACCGAGGCCGGCAGCAGCGCACGGGCGGCTTCCGTGGACAGCTCGAAATCAGGCACCGCAACAATCGGGATCACCGATTCCAGCACCGCGGCGCACGTGCTGCTGTACTGGTCACTGTCCTGCCAGGACAGCGCCAGCCCACCGAAAATGGCGGGTGCGACGTTGTCCGGATGGCCTTCCAGCTCGCTGGTGAGCTGGAGGATCCAGTCCCGACCGCGCTGCCCGGCGTCAGGCACCATAGCATTGGCCGCGGAGACTGCAGCCACCACGGCCGAGGCCGACGAACCCAGGCCCCGGCCGTGCGGATTGACGTTTTCCGCGGTGATCTTCAGGCCGCCGTGGCGGTAGCCCAGCCGTTCGAAGGCGGCTTCCATGGCCCGGATCACCAGGTGGCTGGCATCGCGCGGCAGCGTTTCGGCTCCCTCGCCGCTGAGCTCGAAAAGCAGTTCGTCGGTTTCGAGGCTCTCCACTGTCAGGGTGTCGTGCAACGCCAGGGCAAGGCCCAGGCTGTCATACCCGGGACCGAGGTTGGCGCTGGTGGCCGGGACCCGGACGGTGACGCGCTGTCCGGCCTCGATGAGGGGCAGGCCAACAGTGGTGGGCGAGGTGGTTTCCACGGTTACTTGTCTTCCAGTCCCAATTCGGCTGCAACGGTCACAACATCGTTGGGGACCTTGACCGGCTGCACGTCGCTGCCGTCTTCCGTGCGCAGTGCCCACTGTGGGTCCTTGAGCCCGTGGCCTGTGACGGTGATGACAATCGTCTTGCCGGAGGGAACTTCACCGGCGGCGTGCTTCTTCAAGAGCCCGGCCACTCCGGCAGCGGAGCCGGGCTCGACGAAAACGCCTTCGCGGGCGGAGAGCCAGCGGTGTGCATCCAGGATCTGCTCGTCAGTCACGGCGTCAATGAATCCGCCGGATTCGTCGCGGGCGGCGATGGCACCATCCCAGGAGGCAGGGTTGCCGATCCGGATGGCGGTGGCGATGGTGTCCGGCTCGGTGATCGGGTGGCCGGCTACGAACGGTGCGGCGCCGGCTGCCTGGAAGCCCCACATCTGCGGGGTCTTGGTGGACACGGCGGGAAGGGTCCCGGCTGTCGCGGACTCGAACGGTGCCGAGTACTCTTTGTAGCCCTTCCAGTAGGCCGTGATGTTGCCGGCGTTGCCGACGGGCAGGACGTGGATGTCCGGGGCGTCGCCCAGGGAGTCCACTACCTCGAACGCGCCGGTTTTCTGGCCCTGGATGCGGGCGGGGTTGACGGAGTTGACCAGGAAGACGGGGTAGGACTCCCCCAGCTTCCGTGCGATATCCAGGCAGTTGTCGAAGTTGCCGTCCACCTGCAGCAGCGTAGCGCCGTGCGCGATGGCCTGGCTGAGTTTGCCCATTGAGATCTTGCCCTCGGGGACCAGCACGGCGCACTTCAGGCCTGCGGCCGTTGCGTAGGCTGCAGCGGAGGCCGAGGTGTTGCCGGTGGATGCGCAGACTACGGCCTTGGCGCCGGACTCGACGGCGGCGGTCATGGCCATGGTCATGCCGCGGTCCTTGAACGAACCGGTGGGGTTCATTCCCTCGACTTTCAGGTACACGGTGGAACCTGTCAGTTCGGACAGCTTCTGTGCGTGGACCAGCGGGGTCCCGCCCTCGCCCAGGGTGATGACCCTGGTGGATTCCGTGACGGGCAGACGGTCAGCGTATTCGCGGATAACGCCGCGCCATTGGTGAGCCACTTAGACTCCTTCTACCCGCAGAACGGATGTAACTGAATTGATAACGTCCAGGCCCTTCACGGCCTCGACGGTGGCTGCAAGGGCAGCCTCGGATGCGCGGTGGGTGACAATCCGCAATTCGGCCGACTCCAGGTTGGACTCGGCGTCCTTGTGGATGGTCTGCCGCATGATTTCGATGGACACGCCGTGCTCAGCGAAGAGCTGGGCGCTGCGGGCCAGGACACCGGGCTGGTCAGCGACGTCCAGGCCGATGTAGTAGCTCGTGGTGGCCGCTTCGATGGGCAGGGCCGGAACGTGGCCGGTGGTGGTTTCGGTCCGCTGGGGTCCGCCAAGGACCAGGCGGCGGGCAGCAGAGACAAGGTCGCCCAGCACCGCAGACGCCGTCGGGGTGCCGCCGGCGCCCTGGCCATAGAACATCAGTTCACCGGCGTTTTCGGCTTCGATGAACACTGCGTTGAAGGCACCGCGGACGGCAGCCAGCGGGTGCTCACGGGGCAGCAGCGTGGGGTGCACGCGCACCGAAATGCCTTCGCCGCCGTCGGAATCGGTGAGCTTTTCGGCGATGGCCAGCAGCTTGATGACGAAACCGGCGTCCTTGGCCGCGGCAATGTCGGCGGCGCTGACGGAGGTAATGCCTTCACAGTGGACGTTCTCGAGGGCAAACCGGGTGTGGAAGGACAGCGTCGCCAGGATGGCAGCCTTGGCGGCGGCGTCGTGGCCTTCGACGTCGGCCGTCGGGTCCGCTTCCGCGTAGCCGAGGCGCTGGGCTTCGGCGAGGGCGTCGGCGAACTGGGCGCCGGTGGAATCCATCTGGTCAAGGATGAAGTTGGTGGTGCCGTTGACGATGCCCAGCACACGGGTGATCCGGTCGCCGGACAGGCTGTCGCGGATGGGGCGCAGGATGGGGATGGCACCGGCCACGGCGGCTTCGTAGGACAGCTGCACGCCGGCCTTGTCCGCCTCTTCGTACAGGGTGGGGCCGTCCTGGGCGAGCAGTGCCTTGTTGCCGGTCACCACGCAGGCGCCGTTGCTCAGCGCCGAGAGGATCAGCGTGCGGGCGGGTTCGATGCCGCCCATCAGCTCGATGACCAGGTCGGCGTCCTTGACCAGGGTTTCGGCGTCGGTGGTGAACAGTTCCTGCGGAAGGTCAACGTCCCGCTTGGAATGGACGTTGCGCACGGCGATGCCGCTGAGCTGCAGGCGCGCACCGGTACGGGCGGCAAGGGTGTCGGCGTCCTCAATGAGAATCCGCGCAACCTGGGCCCCAACGTTGCCACAGCCCAGCAGGGCCACTTTCAGGGTTCGCAATTCAGTCATTCGGCACTCCCATGTCGCGGTTAAGC
>JBKKDH010000429.1:0-11845 GCA_046708445.1 Arthrobacter sp. | reverse complement strand
CTCGAGGGATTTGCGCAAGCCGGCGTTGATGGCGCGGGCAAAGGTCATCTGGGTCATCAGCGTACACCTTCTTGGGAAGTGGCTCCGGCGGGATCACCGAAGGAAGCCAGGTAACGGGAGTAGTGGTCCTGCTGACGGTCAAGCCAGGTATTGGGCGAGCTGTAGACGTGCTTGAAAATGTCCAGCGGCTCCGGGTCGGGCATGTTGGTGCAGCCGGCACGCATCTCGCGGGCCACGGCGTCGGCCTTGTCCTTGACGTGCTGCTGCAGCTCCGCTGTCAGGAGGCCCTTGCGGTCCAGCAGCGACTTGACCCTGTCGATGGGGTCCTTCGCGGCCCAGTCCTCCAGTTCGTTGGCGTCCCGGTACCGGGTGGGGTCATCCGCCGTCGTGTGCGGACCCATGCGGTACGTGACGGCTTCGATGAAGGTGGGTCCGCCGCCGTTCCGTGCCCGGTCCAGGGCAACCCGGGTGGCTGCCATCACGGCGAGGACGTCGTTGCCGTCCACCCGGAGGCTGGGGATGCCGAAGCCGGTGGCCCTGTCCGCCAACTGGATGTGGGACTGCAGCCGGACCGGCTCCGAGATGGCCCAATGGTTGTTCTGGCAGAAGAAGACCACGGGTGCCTGGAAGCTGGCAGCAAACACCATGGCCTCATTGACGTCGCCTTCACTGGTGGCACCGTCGCCGAAGAATGTCACCGCGACGGAGTCGGCGCCGTCGTTCTGGATGCCCATGGCGTACCCGGTGGCGTGAAGTGTCTGGGCGCCGATGATGATTTGCGGTGTGGCCATGTTGATGGTGTAAGGATCCCAGCCCGCCGACGCATTGCCCCGCCATACCCGGATGATGTCCGTCAGGTCCACGCCGCGGCAATAGGCCACGCCGTTTTCGCGGTAACTGGAGAACACAAAATCGTCGTCGCGCAGTGCCCTGCCCGCGCCGACCTGCGAGGCTTCCTGCCCCAGCAGCGGCGGCCAGAGGGCCAGTTCGCCCTGGCGCTGGAGCGCGGTGGCTTCGACGTCGATCCGCCGCACCACAGCCATGTCCTCGTAGAGCGAGCACAGCTGCTCATCGGTGACGTCCTGCACCCACGGATCGAATTCCGGATGGCTGATCCGCTCCCCTGCAGGGTTGATCAGCTGGATCAGGTACCGCCCGGATCCATGGATTCCTGCACTGCTGCCCGGGCCTCCAGGGTTTGTTCCGCCATGGCCCGTTTCGTCTCTAGACACGATCGCCCCGCAACCTTCTCACGTCGTTTGACCGGAGCTTAGGGACTTGTGGTCCTGCTGCCTTCCGGCCTCCCGGGCGCCGTTGCCCCGGATATTTGTGACCCTACTCACAATGCTCAATGGGTACAACCACCGCGCAAAAAACTGAGCATAATGCCCTGTTTGCCAGCCGTGGACCGTGCTAGCGTTGCGCATTATGCACCCTTTGGATGGCACCGACACCCGCCTGCTTTCGGCCATGGCGAAGGACCCGCGCCGGACGGTGGTGGCCCTTGCCCAGAAGCTGGGCCTGTCGCGCAACACCGTGCAGGCGCGGATGGCCCAGCTGGAGAAGAAGCACGTCTTCCTGTCCTTTGAACGGCGGATCAATCCGGTGTCGCTGGGCTATCCGCTGATGGCCTTCATTTCCGTCCACGTGCAGCAGCAAAAGCTGGGGCAGCTGGCCCACGACCTCGCCAGCGTCCCGGAGATCCTGGAGGGCTACGGCCTCACCGGCTCCGCCGACCTGCTGCTGCGCGTGGTGGCCCTGGACGCCGAGGACCTGTTCAGGATCAACGGCAAAATTTTGGCCTGCGACGGAGTGGAGCGCACGGATACCGCGTTGGCCATGGGCGAGCTGATTCCTTTCCGCATCCAGCCGCTGCTGGATCGCGGCCCGGCGGAGGCCTAGGATCCCGGCTTTGGCTGCGCTTCCGGCCCTGCGGATGACTGGGCGGGACGGGGCGGGTTATAGGCTGGTCGAAGTTGAATTGAATGGGGTGCCGGTCAGCGGTTCCCGCAACGAGGCAGTCGCAGTGCACGCTGCCGGAAAGGCTCCATCTTGAGCAATCCTCAGGAACCGTACCAGCCGGGTCATGCCGAAGCCGGCGCGCAACCGCCTGCCCCGCCGCGGCAGCCACCTGCGCAGCCGTATGGGCCGCCCCAGGATGGGCCGCAGCCCGGCACACCCCCGTACGGAGCTCCCCAGGATTCCGCCACTCCCCGGGGCGGACAGTATCCCCCGCCGGGCCAGTACGCTCAGCCGGGCCAGTACCCAGGACAGTCCGACGCGCCCGGGCAGTACGCGGGTCCGTCACCTTTCGGCCTGCCGGGCCAGCCGCCCGCCAAGGACCGGAAGAAGCTGTGGATCATCCTCGGCATCGTCGGTGGTGTGGTGCTGCTGGCCATCGTCGGCATCATTGTCCTCTTCAATGTCCTCGGCGGCCCCACGAACCAGGCCCGCGGACTCGCGGACGGCTTCACCCAACTGGTTATCGCAGGAGACTCATCCAAGGCCTACGACGACTACCTTGACCCCGCACTCCAGGAACAGCTGTCGAAGGAAGACTTCATCGCCGGCGTCGAAAGCCTGGAGATGGACGAGACCTGCAAGCCGGCCTACAACGACCTGTTGGTCACGTCGGAGAACGGCGTCAACGCCGCCGACATCGCGGGCGTGATCACCTGCGACGGACAGCAGGTTGACCTTGCCTACCGTTTCGAAGGCACTGACGAGCTGAAGATGACCAACATCAAGCTCCGGCCGAAGGCATAAACCGAGCTGCCCACGCGAGAGCCCCGTGCCGTCGGCACGGGGCTCTTCACGTTAACAGTGCTGCTGAGCGTTGGCGCCCGTCAGTGGTCCACGGCCTTCTCCGCGCCCACGCCCGTCAGCGAGCGGACTTCCATTTCGGCCTGCTTGGCAGCGTCCTCGCGTTTCTTGTCCAGTACCGTGCCGAGCCAGCCCAGCAGGAACGCGAGCGGAATGGACACAATGCCCGGATTGCTGAGCGGGAAGAGCGCGAAGTTTGCGCCGGGGATCATGGACGTCTTGGCGCCGGAAACCACCGGCGAGAAGACAATCAGGATGATTGCCGAGCCCAGCCCGCCGTACATGCTCCACACGGCGCCCTGCGTGGTGAACCGGCGCCAGAACAGCGAGTAGATGATGGTCGGGAGGTTCGCCGACGCGGCGACGGCGAACGCGAGCGCCACCAGGAAGGCCACGTTCTGGCCGTTGGCGAAGATGCCGCCCAGGATGGCCATGACGCCGATGACCACAACCGTGCGTCGTGCCACCTTGACCTCGGTGTCGGCGTCGGCCTTGCCCTTGGAGATGACGCTGGCGTAGATATCGTGGGCGAAGGACGCGGCGGCGGTGATGGTCAGGCCGGCCACCACCGCAAGGATGGTCGCGAACGCAACCGCCGAGATGAAGCCCAGCAGCAGCGGCCCGCCCAGGTGGAAGGCCAGCAGGGGCGCGGCGGAATTGACGCCGCCCGGCGCTGCCTTAATGGTTTCGGCGCCCACCAGTGCTGCGGCGCCGTAACCAAGCACCAGGGTGAACAGGTAGAACAGGCCGATCAGCCAGATGGACCACACCACGGATTTGCGCGCTTCCTTGGCCGTGGGCACAGTGTAGAACCGCATCAGGACGTGCGGCAGGGCCGCAGTTCCCAGGACCAGCGCAAGCCCAAGGGACATGAAGTCCAGCTTGGAGGTCTCGGTCTTGCCGTACTGCAGGCCCGGGTTAAGCACCGCCGGGTTGCCGGCTGTATCGACTGCCGCTCCGAGGAGGCTGGACACGTTGAACCCGTAGATGGCGAGGACCCAGAACGTCATCACGGCCGCGCCGGCGATCAGCAGGATCGCCTTGATGATCTGGACCCAGGTGGTGCCCTTCATCCCGCCGATGAGCACGTACATGATCATCAGGGCGCCCACGACGATGATCACCAGGGCCTGGCCGCCCCAGTCGCTGATCCCCAGCAGCAGCGAAATCAGGCTGCCCGCGCCGGCCATCTGCGCCAGGAGGTAGAAGAAGCAGACCGCAAGAGTCGAGATGGCGGCTGCGATCCGGACCGGCCGCTGCTTGAGCCGGAAGGAGAGAACATCGGCCATGGTGAACTTGCCGGTGTTGCGGAGCAGTTCGGCGACAAGCAGCAGGGCGACGAGCCAGGCCACCAGGAAGCCGATGGAGTACATAAAGCCGTCGTAGCCGTTGATGGCGATGGCGCCGGTGATGCCCAGGAATGAGGCCGCCGAGAGGTAGTCGCCGGCGATGGCCGTGCCGTTCTGGGAGCCGGTGAACGAGCGGCCGGCAGCGTAGTAGTCCGCCGCGGTCTTGTTGTTGCGGCTGGCCCGCAGCACGATGACCATGGTCACGGCGACAAACAGGCCAAAGATGCCCATATTGAGCAGGGTGGTTTCCTTCAGGTCGGCGACGTCGACCGCCGTGGCAATGCCGATCATTTGGTCACTCCGCTCACGATGTTGCCGTGCTTATCAAACTCATGGCCTTCGATTTCGTTGCGGATCTCCGCCGCGATCGGATCCAGCCGGCGGTTGCAGTAGCTGACGTACCAGCCGGTGATGGCGAACGTGGAGACAAACTGGAGCAGGCCAAGGATCAGGCCGACGTTGATGTTGCCCCACACTTTGGTAGACATAAATCCCACGGCGTAGTCGGCCAGCAGGACGTACGCGAAGTACCACAGCAGAAAAGCCACAGCCATGGGGAACACAAAACTGCGGTGGCGTTTGCGTAATTCCTGGAACCGCTCTGTCGATTGGACCTCTTCAAAGTCCACGGACGCTGCTGCGTCCGGAGTCCGGGCATCGTTACCCATCGTTCCTCCTCATTGAGTCTTGCCTTGTTCACACCGGCAGGGCCTGCACGAAGGATGCCGCCGCTGTGACTGCAATCACTCTGCGCCGTGACGGTACGGCACAACAGGGGCAGCGGCAGAACGCTCGCTCAACGGTCGCGATGCTGCGGCAAGCGGCGCCCACCGCTACGCTGGGCACCATGCCGGACTCCCCTCTCCTGACCGCCGCGGCCGTTGCCGTGATCGTGTTGGCGATCGCCGTCGTCGTCGGTGTGGGAATGAAGCTGCTGCGGTCTTTCCGCGAGCTGGGCACCGACGCCGAACGCGCCACGTACAACACCCTCCACGCCGCGTCCCGCGCCGGGCAGCACCTCCGCACCGGGCTTAATCCGGAGGGTGCCGCGAAAGCGGGCCGGCAGCTGCGGAGCCTCCTGGGATGCGATGCCCTGGCGATCACGGATACCGCCGGCGTGCTGGCCTGGGACGGCGCGGGAGAAGAGCTGAAACCGTTCCTGATGGGCCTTGCCGCGGACGTCCTGGCGGGCGGCAGGACCACAGTGATCCAGGCCCGGGACCTGGCTGACCTTCCCTCCGGCGGGCTGGCCTCCGGTGGACTTGCAGCCGTGATCGCACCAGTGCGGGCCGGCTCCCGCGTGGTGGGCGCAGTGGCCGCCTTTGCCCCGGCCGCGGGCGCCGGCCTGGTCCGCGCCACCGGCGAAGTCGCTGACTGGGTTGCCGTCCAAGTGGAGCTGGCGGAGCTGGATGCATCCCGGACGCTGCTGATGGAGGCCGAAGTCCGTGCCCTGCGGGCGCAGATCAGCCCGCACTTCATCTACAACTCGCTCAATGCCATCGCCTCATTCATTATTACCGACCCGGCGCGCGCCCGTGAACTGGTGGTGGAGTTCGCGGACTTCACCCGGTACTCGTTCCGCCGCCACGGCGACTTCACCACCCTCGCCGAGGAGCTCCGCTGCATCGACAGGTACCTGCTGCTGGAGCGTGCCCGCTTCGGCGAGCGCGTGCAGGTCAGCCTCCGGATAGCGCCGGAAGTACTCGGTACCGTGATCCCGTTCCTGAGCCTGCAGCCGCTCGTGGAGAACGCGGTGCGGCATGGGCTCGAGGCCAAGGAAGGTCCCGGCCATATCAGCATCACCGCCAATGATTCCGGTGCCTTCGCCGAGGTGACCATCGAGGACGACGGCGTGGGCATGGACCCTGCCCAGCTCCAGTCGATGCTGGCCGGCCACACAGACGGCGACCACGTGGGGCTGCGCAACGTGGATGCCCGCCTCCGGCAGGTCTATGGGGACGACCACGGCCTGGTCATCGAGACTGCGCCGGGCGAAGGGACCCTGATCACCATGCGCGTGCCCAAGTCCCAGCCGGACCACGACGCCTGAGCCACGCTTTCCGACTCCCAGCCGCCTGATTCCAACCGCCTGCGGCGGCTAATGTAGGACCATGATTAATGTCCTCGTCGCCGATGACGAGCTGCCCGCCGTGGAGGAACTCGCGTACCTCCTGGGCCGGGACGACCGGATCGGCACCATCCACCGCGCCACCTCCGGGTCGGAAGCGCTGAGGGCCCTCACCACGGAATCTGTGGACGCCGTGTTCCTTGATATCCACATGCCCGCTGTGTCCGGCCTGGACATTGCCAGGGCCATCGCGCGCAGCAGCCACCCGCCGGCCGTGGTGTTTGTCACCGCGGATGAGGACTGTGCCCTGGAGGCCTTCGAGCTTGCCGCCGTGGACTACCTGCTCAAGCCGGTCCGCGCCGAACGGCTGTCCCGTTCGGTGGGACGGATCAGCGAACTGCTGCGCGACGGCGGCCACCCGGCACCGGAGATGATCACCGTGGACCAGGGCGGCACCACGCGGATGATCAGGCGCGACGACGTCACGTACGTCCAGGCACAGGGAGACTATGCACGGCTCCACACAGCCGACGCGAGTTACCTCATCAGGGTGCCCCTGGCCGACCTGGAGCAGCAGTGGGCGGAAGCTGGCTTTATCCGGACGCACCGGTCCTACCTTGTTGCCCTGAAGCACGTGGCCTCGATGAAGCTGGCCGCTGACGGACCAAGCGTCACCGTGGCCGGGGCCAAGCTCCCCATCAGCCGCCGGCACCTGCCCACCGTCCGGGAGAAGCTCGAAGCCACCCGCATCCGGCCGCAGTCATGACGCGGGTCCGGGTCACCGCCCCGCTTTCCGCCGCCAGGCCGGCGGCACAGTCGCGCGAGGCAGCCGAGGAATCGGAAGTGGGGCAGCTTTTTGTCAGGTCGCTGATCCGGACCCAGCTAAGGCTGGCGCTCGTGGTGGCCGGAGGCTTCCTGCTGATCCTGTGCGCGTTCCCGTTGCTGCTGGCAGCCGTGCCTGGCCTGGCTGAGACGCGCGTGGCCGGCGTCCCTTTCGACTGGCTGCTGCTGGGTGCCGGCATTTACCCTGTGACCGGGCTCAGCGCCTGGCTGTATATCCGTAGCGCGGCGCGCAACGAGGCCCGGTATCGCGACCTGGCAGAGGACAAGTGATCTTCCTGTGAATCCTGCCGTCGGACTGGTGGCCCTCGTTGTCGTGTCCGTCGCGACCGCCGTCATCGGCTTCTATGGGCTCCGGATTTCCCGCACGACGGGCGATTTCTATGTCGCTTCCCGGACGGTCCGGCCGTGGTGGAATGCCTCGGCCATCGGCGGCGAGTACCTGTCCGCGGCAAGCTTCCTGGGAGTGGCAGGCCTGATCCTGCTCTCCGGGACTGACGCGCTGTGGTTCCCGGTGGGCTACACCGCCGGGTACCTCATGCTGCTGCTCTTTGTGGCTGCCCCGCTGCGCCGTTCCGGTGCGTACACCATCCCGGACTTCACGGAGGCCCGGCTGGATTCGCGTGCCGTCCGCCGGGTGACCAGCGTGGTCGTGGTTGTGGTGGGGTGGCTCTACATCGTTCCGCAGCTCCACGGTGCGGCACTGACCATCCGGATCACCACCGGGCTTCCGGGCTGGGTGGGGTCCCTGTCCGTGGTCATCGTGGTGTGCCTGACGGTAGTGGCCGGCGGAATGCGGTCCATCACCTTTGTGCAGGCCTTCCAATACTGGCTGAAACTCACTGCACTCGCTGTGCCTGTCCTTTTCATCGTGTTCGCCCTCATGGGCAACGGGAGCACCGCCGTGGCGCCCGCCGTCGTGAACCCCACCGGGATTGCTGCTGCCGGCCCGTACCAGAACATCTCGTTGCTGGTGGCTCTGCTCTTCGGCACCTTGGGCCTGCCCCACGTCCTGGTCCGCTTCTACACCAACCCGGACGGGCACTCGGCGCGGCGGACCACCCTGATCGTGCTCGGCCTGCTTTCGGTGTTTTACCTGTTTCCCACCGCGTACGGGCTGATGGGGAGGATGTTCGCGCCGGAACTCGCCCGCTCCGGACAGGCAGACGCGGTGGTTCTGCTCCTGCCGGGGCAGCTGATCGGCGGAACAGCCGGAGACCTGCTCTCCGCCCTGGTAGTGGCCGGAGCCTTTGCCGCCTTCCTGTCCACCACGTCCGGGCTGGTGGTTTCGCTCGCCGGCGTGATCAGCCAGGACGTCCTGGGCGGCAGTGTCCGCGGCTTCAGGCTGGCCGCCGTCATCTCGGCGGCGGTCCCTTTGGGCTTCGCCTTAACCACCGATTCCCTCGCCCTGGCCGGCAGCGTGGGCCTGGTGTTCGCCTTCACCGCCTCCACGGTCTGCCCTGTCCTGTTGCTGGGCATCTGGTGGCGGGGACTCACCGACACCGGCGCCATTGCCGGGATGGTGACCGGCGGCGTCCTGTGCGGCGGCGCCATGGTGTCCGGTTCCGTCCTGGGCGCCGCGGGCACCCCTTTCTGGCTGGCCCAGCCGGCGGCCTGGACGGTTCCGGCCGCGTTCGCCGTGATGGTGCTCGTCTCGCGTGCCACCAAGCGCCGCGTGCCGCGGACCATGGCGCGGGTGATGACCCGGCTGCATACCCCGGAACGGCCGTTGGTCACTGAACGCTGAACCGCCGGCTGCCCCTCGCGCGGGAGGCATCCAGGGTGGACAATTACGGCATGTCCACGCAGGACGAACGTACACCCGGTGAATCGGAAAGTGTCCCGCCGTCGGTCCGGGCGCAGCTGCTCGCCACCGAACACTGGAGCCTGCTGGCTTCCCGGAGCACAACCCAGGGTGAGGTGCTGACGCGGATCAGTATGTTCCTGATGTTCACCTCGGCGAGCCTGGTGAGCCTCGCGCTCGTGGGCCAGGCAACCAGGTTCTCCGACACGTTTGTGATGCTGGCCATGATCGTCCTGTCCACCGACCTGCTGATCGGACTACTCACGCAGGTCCGCGTCCTGAATGTTGCCATGGAGGACCTGATGTACGTGCTGGCCATGAACCGGCTGAGGGCAGCGTACGTTGACCTGGATCCCGGCATTGCGAAGTACATGCTGGCTGGCAGGCACGACGACCAGCCCGGCATGGACCGGACGTACTACTTCCTCAGCGGCCGCAGTACGTGGAGCCACGTTGCGGGGAGCAGCATGGTCTTCATCATGATGGCAAACGCCGTCCTGACGGCGATCCTGCTGGGCACATCCGTCACCCTGCTGGGCTGGCCGACGCCGACCGCGGTCGTGCTGGGGTCGGTCAGCGGGCTCGTCTTTGCCGGCGCTTCGATGTTCTACGGCTACCGGCAATACCGCGACGTGTGGCCGGCCTTCACGCCGCTGTCCCCCACTCCGCCGGGCGGGGACTGAAGCCTTTCACCTGCCAGGACGACTTCAGTCGATGGCGGCCATCAGTTCAACCACCCGGTCCAGGAAGGCGTCCACCTGGTTTTCTTCGTAGCCGTCCTTGCCGACGGCGGGACGGAACACTGCCCGGCGGACGTTGTCCACGCTGAGCGGCCTGTCCTCTTCCAGGTAACCGAGCAGGTCGCGGCACAGCCGGTCCACGTCCACCGTGTTGTAGCTGCGGGCCCTGTTTTTGGACGGCCGCCGGACCCGCTCGCCGTCGGGCCGGTGCAGGCGGCCACGGAGAATCCCGGACAAGTTCCCGATCTCGCGCAGCCAGGCGTCTTCGCCGCTGGCTGCAATCAGTTCATCGCGTTCGCGGCGGGCAAACGCATCCTCGAGCCTGTCCAGTGCGGCATCCACCACAGCAGCGGAGTACCCGCCTTTGACGGGGTCGAAGGACACGGCGCGGACGTCTCCGCTTTTGATGAGGTGGGTGGCGGCCTTCGGCGTTTCCAGTGACACCCGCGCCCGCTGGAGGAACTGGTCCACTTGCTTTGCGTTGTACCCGTATTCGCTGCGCGGCACGCGTTCAAAGGACGCGGGAATCTGCCGTTGAATGTCCACTGCCACTATGTTTCCTTCAATGCTGTTCAGCCGGATCGGTTGGGTACCAGTCTATGGGCGCCACGGAGCCGGCATTGATTTCCTGTTAATGATTTCCGGTCAGGCGCCTGCCACCAGGACGTACAGGACGAAAGCTACGGGACAGGCAAAAACTATGGAATCAAGCCGGTCCATAACACCGCCGTGGCCAGGAAGGATACTGCTCATGTCCTTGATGCCCAGCTCGCGTTTGACCATGGATTCGGCGAGGTCCCCCGCTGTCGAGGCCGCCACCACGCCCACCGCCAGGACCAGGCCGACCCACCACGGCCGGTCCAGCAGGAAGATGCTGGCCAGCACGCCGATCAGCATGGCGCCCGCAATGGAACCGGCAAAGCCCTCCCAGGACTTCTTGGGGCTGATTTTCGGGGCCATGGGATGCTTGCCCAGCGATGC
Source organism: Arthrobacter sp. (assembly GCA_046708445.1). Taxonomy (GTDB): domain Bacteria; phylum Actinomycetota; class Actinomycetes; order Actinomycetales; family Micrococcaceae; genus Arthrobacter. The sequence continues at coordinate 1,240 of JBKKDH010000429.1, read as the reverse complement.
CCCCACCAGGTAGCCAAACGTGTCGTTGGAAACCACCAGCAGCAGCATGACTGCCACCTGCCAGGCGCCTTGCGGGACCGTACCGCCGGGCCACAGCCCCAGGGGTGTGACACCGCCGACAGCGTGCAGCGGCAACGCGGCAAAGCTGATGAAGAACGGCACCCAGCCCAGGGTGAAGACCCCGGCGAAGATACTGTTGGCCGAGCCGGCAGCACCTTCGATGGAACGCCACAGCAGCACGGCAACACAGCTCAGGAGCATGGCGAAGAGCAGGCTCTCGAGTCCGCCGAAATAGGCGACGAAGGGCATGGCCACGGTCCCGGTCATGACCGGAACAATGGGCATCCTGGTGCCGTTGGCCTCGAGGGCGCGGAAGATCTCCCACACTCCGAAGATCGCGAAGGTAGTGGTTACCGCCACGAACCCCAAGGGGAGGAAGAGCAGGCCGCCCAGGACTGCAAACAGCATGGCCAGCCCCACGGCCGTGGCCGCCGGAAGGTTACGCCCGGCCTTGGGGGTCGGGTTGGCCCGGGGCTGCCGGCCTTTCATGCGCGCCCGTTGTGCGGGAGCCTGCTCTGCCTGGCTCATCAGACTTCGAGCAGCTCTGCTTCCTTGCGCTTGAGCAGCTCGTCGATGCCGTCAACGTGGGCCTTGGTCAGGGCGTCCAGTTCCTTCTCCGCGCGGGTGCCTTCGTCCTCGCCGGCCTCGCCGTCCTTGACCAGCTTGTCCAGGGTTTCCTTGGCTTTGCGGCGGATGTTGCGGATGGACACCTTGGCGTCCTCGCCCTTGCTTTTGACGATCTTGACGTATTCCTTGCGGCGTTCCTGGGTCAGGTCCGGGATGGTGATCCGGATGACATTGCCGTCGTTGGACGGGTTGGCGCCCACCTCGGAGTCGCTCAGGGCGCGTTCGATGTCGCGAAGGGCTGTTTTGTCGAACGGGGTGATGAGGATGGTCCGCGCGTCCGGGATTGCGAAGGAGGCGAGCTGCTGCAGCGGGGTGGGTGAGCCGTAGTAGTCCACCAGGACTTTGTTGTAGAGGCCCGGGTTTGCCCGGCCCGTGCGGATCGAGGCGAAGTCTTCCTTGGCTACCTCTACTGCCTTGTCCATTTTCTCTTCGGCTTCGAGCAAGGTTTCTTCGATCACGGTCTCTCCTCAGAAATCAGTGCAGTCCGGAGGCCGGTTTCCTGCACAATCTTGGTTCAGTGTTGCTGGTTCCATCGCTGGTCCCGCCAGCGGGG
>JBKKDH010000428.1:0-6921 GCA_046708445.1 Arthrobacter sp. | reverse complement strand
GCACCTGGGGAGCGGGCGGCAGCGCCACGCTGAACGTCCTGGCCGAGGGAACCACGGTCCGCAACCTCACCGTGGAGAACGCCTACAACGAAGCCGCCAACGGAGGCAGCCAGGCGCTGGCGGTCCGGTCCGTGACAGACCGCGTGACGTTTGACGGAACCCGCTTCCTCGGCAACCAGGACACCTACCTCGCAGACACCACCGGCCGCGACGCCACCGCCCGCACGTACCTGAAAAACTGCTACATCGAAGGCGACGTGGACTTCATCTACGGCCGAGGCACTGCGGTCTTTGACGGCTGCACCATCCACTCCCTTGACCGCGGCAGTGCCACCAACAACGGCTACATCGTTGCCCCCAGCACCAAGGATTCCAACCCGTACGGCATCTTGATCGTGGACAGCACGCTCACGTCCGACGCCGCTCCCGGAACCGTCAGCCTGGGCCGACCCTGGTTTGCCAGCAGCGATCCGAACGCCCACCCCATGGCCGTGATCCGCGACTCCGTCCTCGGCAGCCACATCGCCGTCCAGGGCTGGTCCGACATGAGCGGCCATTCCTGGACGGAGGGACGGTTCGCCGAATTCAACAACAGCGGACCGGGCGCCTACGTCAACGAGTTCCATCCCCAGCTCACGCCGGAGGATGCTCTCAAATTCACCAAGGAAGCCTTTCTTGGTGACTGGACCCCGGCCGGACGTGGCTGAGATGGCTCAGGCACAATCACAGTCACAGGACCTGAACATCCGACGGCGGACCCTCCTCGCGGCGGGAGTGACGGCGGGAACCCTGGTGGCGTCCGGCCTGCTCAGCCCGGCAGCGACGGCGGCGGACACCGGCGGAGTGAGTCGCGCCGTCGGCTCAAACGGTTTCGCCGAAGCCGGCCTGCCGGTCAACCACGCGCTCGGAGGTGCCGCCTGGTCTGAGGCGCCGCAGGGCTTCGCCGGAGTCGCAGCGCACGGCCGCGCCGGCACCACCGGCGGGGCCGGCGGCAGGCTGGTCCAGGCCAACACCCCGGACCAGCTCCGGGCTTTCGCCAAAAGCGCCGAGCCGCTGGTGGTGATCCTCCATGGTGAGCTGATGTTCCCGCAGTACGAGAAACTGACGGTCTCTGCCAACAAGTCGTTCCTGGGAGCCGGCGAAGGAGCCGCGGTAGTGAACGCGGGCTTCAAGCTCATCAGCGTCTCCAACGTGGTGTTCCGCAACTTCACCGTCCGGGACTCCTACATTCCCGGCGACTTCGTAGGGAAACGCCCGGACAACGACAGGGACCCACCAGCGCAACGCCAGCCTGGACAACACCGCGGCGTCCCACGTCAGCAACTACCTGGAAGACATCTCCAGCTACGGAATGCTGGGACGGAACGCCGCCCTGCTGGTGGTGGAGGGAAACTACTTCCGGGATGTCCGGAATCCGCTTCACCATCAGGGCCCGGGCGGTGAGCTGGTGGCCCGGGACAACGTCTTTGACAGGTGCACCGGCAACACCGGCGCCCAGCGCGGCATTGCGTTCGATCCGGCTGCGGCGTACGCCTACGAGCTCACACCCACGACGGCGGTTCCCGCGCTCGTGCGCGCCTTTGGCGGGCCCTTGGGCGGGACGGAAGCTGTGCCAGGGAAGGTCATCACCGTGGCCCTCGACGGCAGCGGAGACTTCGCCAGCATCCGGTCTGCCGTGGGCGCGATTCCGCCGAACAAACCCGGGCCCTGTCACCGTGCTGCTCCAGCCCGGCACGTACCACGAGCCCTCGGTGATCTGGGGCGACCGGCGCAACGTCACGCTGGCCGGGGCCACGGGAAATGCCGCGGATGTGGTCCTGACCAACAGCGAAGGCGTCACCCTCGTTGTGGCAGCGTGCGGTTCGACAGTGCGGGACCTGACGGTCACGTCCGACACCCCACAGGACGGCAACGTCCTCCAGTCGACCGGAAGGAATGTCAGCTTCGCCAACGTGACTGTTCTCAACGGAACATCCGGCTAGGGTCTGGCCAACGTTCTTGAAGTCCTACTAGGCTTCGAGAACGGCCCGCAACCGGGAGTCGAAGGCGATCACGAGGAGCGAAGTTGTCCAACCACACGTACAGCATTTCTGAAATTGTCGGCACGTCAACCCAAGGCGTGGACGACGCCGTCCGAAACGGCATCGCCAAGGCGTCGCAGACCCTCCGCAACCTCGACTGGTTTGAGGTGAAGGAAATCCGGGGCCACCTGGAAGAGGGCAAGATCGCTGACTGGCAGGTCAGAATCAAGGTCGGTTTCCGGCTCGAAGAACACTAAGTTCCGCCCACACTGACTCGCAGTTAACGTCGCTAAAACGCGGTTTAAGACGTTAACTGCGGGTCAGTTTGGCGTTAACGGGAGCTAATTCGATGAGACAACACCCGTGGTGCGCCGGCGCCACACTGTGGGCACGCCGTCGAACGCGGGGAACACGTGGCCCTCGAAAAACGAAAGGACCGTGTGCGGGTCAGCCTCAGGGCTCCAGAGCCCGGAAGCAGGGCAGTGCGAGCCCGTGCTGGCGGCCCGGCTTTTGCTGGCAGCAGTGGCCTGGCGTTCCTTGAGCAGTGCGATGCGTTTCATCGTTGAGACCATCCTTGGTGGAGAAAAAGTTTGTTCCTCCAGCCTAGGAACGGTGCAACCGGATCCCAATGGGCTCCTGGCCAGAATCATGCGGCGGCGCTGGCCAAATGTACAGCGGCGGTGCCAGCGGCCTGCCAGTTACTCCTGGTTGTCGTGGACCGCGGGCGGCGCTTCGGCAGCAACCGGCCGCTGCGGCGCCGGTTCCGCCCCGGCACCGGCGCCCTCCGCGGCATCCTCATCGGCACCGGCATCCGCGCTCAGGCTCAGCAGCGCCAGGGCATCCGACGACGGCGTACCGGGTTTGGCAGAATACACCCGAAGCATCTGGTCGGGATCGTCCGGGAGGACCAGGTTTTCAAAGTTCAGTTCCAGGTCTCCGACGCCGGGATGATGGAGCCGGACGATTCCCGCGGATCGTGTGGCGACACGGTGCCCTGCCCACCACTGGCGGAAGTGCTCGCTGTGGACGGCGAGTTCGCCCACCAGCTGGTTGGCCTGGGCATCGTTGGGGTGCTTCCCGACATCCACGCGGAGTGCACCGGCCGCTTCAGCCGCCACCGACTTCCAGTCGCGGAAGAGCTCCCGGGCACCCGGATCGAGGATCAGCCAGCGGGTGAGGTTGCGCTCGTGCGCCGGAAGGGCCGGGAAATCCGCGAAAAGGAGGAAGGCCATCCGGTTACCGGCGAGGACGTCGGTCCGGCGGCCCAGAACCATCGCCGGGACATCGCCGACAGCCTCGAGGAGCTGGCGGAGTGCCGGACGTACTGTCTGCGCCGGTCCGGGGGAACGCGTGCTGGCCGCGCAGTTTTCCAGGAGGTCCATCATGTGCGCGTGCTCGCCGGCGTCCAGGCGGAGGGCGCGCGACACGGAATCAAGCACCGTACGCGACGGGTGGATGTTCCTCCCCTGCTCCAGGCGGATGTAGTAGTCCGTACTGACGCCGGCCAGCCGCGCCACCTCCTCGCGGCGGAGGCCAGGAACGCGGCGCGCGCCGGAGGAACCTTCCGCCCCTGCCTCCTCCGGACTCAGCCGGGACCGCATGGCTTTCAGGAATTTTCCGAACTCGGCGCTCTGACCCATGCACCCTATTCTGCACGGCCCCGGCAGGCACTTTCTACAACGAAGGTAGGACTGCCAGTCCTAGGAAAAACAGGGACAGGGTCAAGGGCTGACTATCCGCGAAAAAGTGCATAGGCTCGTGGGAGAGCCTATCCGAAAGCGCTTTCTCATCCTCACTTCGTGCTCATCAGCAAAGGAGCCACCATGTCAGAGCTGACACTGAACAACGGCGTCACCATCCCCCAGCTGGGCCTCGGCGTCTTCCAGGTTCCGCCGGAGGACACGCAGCGGATCGTCGAGGACGCGCTGGCAGCTGGCTACCGCCACATCGACACGGCTGCCGGCTACCGCAACGAGGCCGGCGTCGGCGCGGCCATCGCGGCCTCCGGCATTGCCCGCGAGGAAATCTTCGTCACCACCAAGCTCCGCAATGGCGAGCAGGGCCGGGCTCAGGAAGCATTCCAGAACAGCCGCAAGGCCCTCGGCTTGGACTACGTTGACCTGTACCTCATCCACTGGCCGGTCCCGTCCCAGGGGCTCTACGTCCAGGCCTGGAAAGAGATGGAGCGTCTGTACGAAAACAAGCAGATCCGCGCCATCGGCGTTTCCAACTTCCTCTCCGACCACCTGGACACCCTGCTGGAAGCCGCGGAAGTTGCGCCTGCCGTCAACCAGATCGAGCTGCACCCCAGCTACCAGCAGGCCGAACTGGCCGCCAAGTGCCGCTCCCTGGGCATCGCGGTGGAGGCTTACAGCCCGCTGGGGCAGGGCGGTGACCTGAACGGGAACGCCGTCACCGCCGTCGCCCAGGCGCACAACGCCACTACCGCCCAGGTGGTGCTCGCCTGGCATCTTGCCGCGGGCACCATCGTGATTCCCAAGTCCGTGGACCCGTCACGGATCCGCGAGAACTTCGCGGCCACGTCCCTCACACTCAGCGACGACGAACTTGCCTCCATCACTGCGCTGGAGTCCGGTGCGCGCATCGGCTCCGATCCCGCCGTCGCCTCCTTCACCCAGCTCTAGACCCGATCACACACAAAGGACCCCACAATGCAGTACACCCACCTCGGCCGCTCGGGCCTGAAAGTCTCCCGCCTCTGCGTGGGCACCATGAACTTCGGCCCCCAGACCGAAGAAGCCGACGCGCACTCCATCATGGACTCCGCCCTGGATTCGGGCATCAACTTTTTCGACACCGCCAACGTGTACGGCGGCACCGGACACCGCGGCTGGACGGAAGAGATCATCGGCCGCTGGTTCGCCCAGGGCGGCGAACGCCGTGAACGGACGGTCCTGGCCACCAAGCTTTACGGCACCATGACGGACCGCCCCAACGAGTCCAAGCTCTCTGCACTGAACATCCGCCGGGCGCTGGATGCGAGCCTGAAGCGCCTGCAGACGGACTACATCGACGTCTACCAGTTCCACCACATCGACCGCGATACCCCGTGGGACGAGATCTGGCAGGCCATCGAAGTTGCGGTCCAGCAGGGCAAGATCCTCTACTCGGGCAGCAGCAACTTCGCCGGCTGGCACATCGCCCAGGCACAGGAAGCTGCCCGGCGCAGGAACTACACAGGCCTGGTCAGCGAGCAGTCCATCTACAACCTTTTCCGCCGCGAGGTGGAACTGGAGGTCATTCCGTCCGCCCAGCAGTACGGCCTGGGCCTCATCCCCTGGTCGCCACTGCAGGGTGGCCTCCTGGGCGGGGTGCTGAAAAAGCAGGAACAGGGCGTCCGCCGCGCCGAGGGCCGGGCACTGCAAACCCTGAAGAAGCACCAGGACCAGATCCAGCAGTACGAGGACTTCGCGGATGACCTGGGCCACGCCCCCGGAGACGTCGCCCTGGCCTGGCTGCTGCACCAGCCTGCGGTCACGGCCCCGATCGTTGGGCCGCGCACGCAGGAACAGCTCGACGCCGCCATCCGGGCATTGGATGTCACGCTCGACGCAGACGCCCTCAAGCGCCTCGATGACATCTTCCCTGGCCACCGCACGGCGCCGGAAGACTACGCGTGGTAAACGCTCTCGGACCTGTTGCCGACACCGTAGCGCCGAGGAGCATCCTCTTCATCGGCGGCACGGGAGTCATCAGCGCGGCGGCGGCAGAGCGCGCCGTCGCGCTGGGGCACCGGCTGACCATCCTCAACCGCGGCCAGCAGACCGGCCGGCCGGTGCCGGACGGCGCCGAGGTCCTGCACGCGGACGTCCGGGACGCGTCCGCTGTGCGGGACGTGCTGGGCGGACGGGAGTTCGACGCCGTCGCGGACTTTATTGCCTTCACTCCGGACCAGGCCCGGGCCAGCATGGAACTGTTCCGCGGCCGGACCGGGCAGTACGTGTTCATCAGTTCCGCCTCGGCGTACCAGAAGCCGCCCACCCGGCTGCCCATCCTGGAGTCCACTCCCCTGAAGAACCCGTTCTGGCAGTATTCACGCGACAAGATCGCGTGTGAGGATTTGTTGTACGAGGCCTACCGCTCGGAGTACTTCCCTCTCACCGTGGTGCGGCCGTCCCACACCTACGACCGCACCAAGATCGCCATGGTGGGAGGCTGGACGGACGTGCACCGGATGCGCGCCGGGCTGCCGGTGATGGTGCACGGTGACGGAACCTCGCTGTGGACCCTCACCCACAGCCGGGACTTCGCCAAGGCCTTCGTGGGGCTTTTGGGCCGGCCCCAGGCCGTGGGCGAGAGCTACACCATCACTTCTGACGAATACCTGCCGTGGAACCAGATCTACGGGCTGTTCGCCCGGGCGGCAGGCGTCGCCGAGCCCGAACTGGTCCACGTCGCCTCGGAAACCATCGCCGCCCACAGCGCCGAACTGGGGGCCAACCTGCTGGGCGACCGGTCCCATTCGGTCATTTTCGACAACACGAAGATCAAGTCCCTGGTCCCGGACTACACCGCGACCATTCCGTTCGCGGACGGAGCCCGGGAGATCGTGGACTGGTACGACGCGCACCCTGGACTGCAGGCAGTGGACCAGCAGTTCATGGACCTCAGCGACCGGCTGACCAGCTGGGCCCGCGGCTCAGTGTGAGTGTAAAACAGCCCGGTGGGCACTTTTTGTTGGTCCGGGCCCAACTTCTCCCCGCCGCGCGGTCATTTCCCCCGAAATCGCGTGGGGGATTGGACCGCGGGGCGGGGAAAACCCACTGGGGTATCGCACGCAGCCCGGACCGTGCTTGAGTACAACGCCGGAAATATTCTCCGGGCATTCGAGGGCTAGGAAAGGCGAAAGCACGAGAGACTGTTGAAATGACACTTTCAC
>JBKKDH010000427.1:0-6162 GCA_046708445.1 Arthrobacter sp. | reverse complement strand
ACGGTCTTGGCGTTGGAGGACGTGCAGACGATGCCGCCATGCTCGCCGCAGAAAGCCTTCAGGGCTGCGGAGGAATTCATGTAGGTGACCGGGATGACCGGAACCCGGCCGTCGGCGTCGGGCTCAGTGCCGAAGATCTCTTCCAGCTGTTCCCAGCATTCTTCGACGGAGTCCGTGTCCGCCATGTCAGCCATGGAGCAGCCGGCTGCCAGGTTCGGCAGGATCACTGCCTGCTCAGGCCGTGACAGGATGTCCGCGGTCTCGGCCATGAAGTGGACACCGCAGAAGATGATGGCCTCGGCGTCGGGCCTGGTCAGCGCGGCGTTGGCCAGCTGGAAGGAGTCACCCACGAAGTCGGCATACTGGATGACCTCGTCACGCTGGTAAAAGTGCCCCAGGATCACGGCACGGTCCCCCAGCGTGGCTTTCGCCGCGCGGATCCGCCGGTCAAGATCGGCGTCGCTGGCCAGTTTGTATTCCTCGGGCAGCTGCCCCTGGCGTGGCGTGGCGGCGGGCGCAACATCGGCGCTGGATGCGCCCGGACCGTACGCAGGCACACCGGCGAGCGCTTCGGCGAGGTCGTAGTCCCAGGGACCCTTGGCGAGCGCCGGGCTGCACGTTGATTTGCCTGCAGCCGCGCTTTCGGCCTGTTCGCGCGTGATCAGCTGGATGGCTGTGTTGACGCTGCTCATGGTGTGCTCCTGTTATCTGGGTCAAGGCCGGGGCGGCCGGTGAAGCGGTAGAGGCGGGGCGGGCGGTGTTTTCCGCCCTGGAGGTACTCGCCGGTTTCTTCAATCTCCGGGGTGGAGGTGATCTGGCGGCGGAAGTTGGCGGGATCCAATTGGCGGTCCAGGACGGCTTCATAGACTTCCCTGACCTGGGCCAGGGTGAAGTATTCGCCCAGGAAGTGGTAGGCGATTGAGCCGTACGCCAGCTTGTTCCGCAGCCGCCAGAGGGCGTAGTCAACGATGGCGTTGTGGTCGAAGGCCAGGTCACCCAGCCGGTCCGCCCGGAACCACCTGACGTTCTCGGACTCGTCGGCGAGGGCGGCCTCGGTTGGCTGCACCAGTGCCCAGTAGACGATGGAGACAACGCGCTGGCTGGGCGAGCGGTGCAAACCGCCGAACGCGTAGAGCTGTTCCAGGTAGCTCGGTGCCAGGCCGGTGGTTTCCTGCAGGTTGCGCGACGCCGCGTCCTGCAGGGATTCCGAGTGGGTCAGCGGTCCCCCGGGGAGTGCCCACAGTCCCTTGAACGGTTCACGGATGCGGCGGACCAGCGGGATCCACAAGGTGGGGCGCCCGGATTTCTCACTGGGGCGTAGGGCGAAAATGACGGTGGAGATGGCGAGCGACGGCGGCGCGGTGCGGCGTTCGGCCACGTTGGCTGCGCTGGTGTACATACTTTCCACCCGCTCTCTCCACACTAGTTAAAGTCATATTGACTAGAACTGATTCTACGGCCAGCCGGGCGCTAATCAAAATGTTTCGGCCACAAGGCACCGCCCAGGCTCCGGCGACCGCCGCCGGGTTGCCCTAGCGGGACGGGGTGGCCGAGATCCTGATCGATGGACAATTTCGGGCGTCCAAGGCATCGACGTTCATGCAATTTCCTCCTGGAGCCCGTGTTGCACAGGGACTGGCGGGCGAGGCGGTAAATTCGAGTGGGTCCCACGAGGACCACCACCTACACCCCAAGAAGGTTCAAAAGGCATGACAATGAAGTCCACGCAAGTGCGGCCGGAAACCCACCTCGGCCACACCATGAAACCCCGCCAGCTCACCATGATGGGGCTGGGTAGCGCTATTGGCGCCGGCCTCTTCCTGGGCTCCGGCGCCGGAGTCCAGGCCGCCGGGCCGGCTGTCCTGGTTTCGTACCTGGTGGCCGGGACACTCATCATCCTGGTCATGTGGGCGCTGGGGGAAATGGCTGCCGCCAATCCCACAAGCGGGGCTTTCTCTGTCTACGCCGAGCGCGCCTTGGGGAAAACGGCAGGCGCCACCGTGGGGTGGCTGTGGTGGCTGCAATTGGTGGTGGTGATTGCCGCCGAGGCCCTTGGCGCAGCAGGGCTGCTCTTTTCAGTCTGGCCCGTCATCCCTGTGTGGGCCCTCGCCCTCATCTTCATGGTCGCGTTCACTGCCATCAACCTCGCCGGGGTCAAGAACTTCGGCGAGTTCGAGTTCTGGTTCGCCATCCTCAAAGTCACGGCGATCGCGCTCTTCCTGGCGGTCGGCGCCGCCCTGCTGCTGGGGCTTCTTCCCGACGTGGCGTCGCCGGGCCTTGCCTACATCACCACAGACTTCGCCCCGGCAGGCCTCGGTGGGGTTGCCACCGCCCTGTTTGTGGTGATCTTCGCCTTCGGCGGCACCGAGATCGTTTCCGTGGCCGCAGCCGAGACCGAGGACCCCGAACACAGCGTGGGCAAAGCCATCCGGACGGTGGTGTGGCGGATCCTGGTCTTCTACATCGGCTCCGTATTTGTTATTGCAGCGGTGCTGCCGGCCACCTCAGCGGGCCTCGCGTCGCCGTTCGCCGGCGTTCTCGACGCTGCCCGGATCCCGGGTGCCGGCACGGCAATTACCCTGGTCGCCGTCGTCGCGCTTCTCTCCGCCCTGAATGCCAACCTCTACGGCGCCTCACGGATGGTCTATTCGCTGTCCCTACGCGCCGAGGCGCCCCGCTTCCTGTCCCGGCTGAGCGGGGCGAGCGTGCCCATGTTGGCTGTTGGTGTCTCCGTGGCCTTCGGTTTTGCCGCGACGGTGCTGGAGCTGCTGTTCCCGGACCGGATCCTCCCCGCCCTCTTCCAGCTCGTGGGCTCCACCTGCCTGGTGGTGTGGGGCACGGCCCTTGTCTCGCAGCTCATTTTGCGCCGCAGGGCAGACCGCGACGGGGTTGTGCTGCCATTGCGGATGAAAGGCTACCCAGGCTTGACCATCCTCGGGCTGGCGCTCCTTGCCCTGATCTTCGCTGTCGGTTTCAGCGCCGAAAGCAGCCGCGCACAGCTGCTCAGCACGTTCGCCCTCGTGGCCTGCCTCGCGGCGGCCTGCTGGATCGGCGCCCGGCTCACCACCCGCGCAGGGCAGCCCAGGTAGGTGGCAGCAGGTGTCGTTACCAGCCCTCATCACGACGCCTACGGCTACCCGTATCCCTCCGCCGAACTCGAAGACGAATACGTCCCCAACGTTGACCGGATCCTCGGCGTGTGCGTCATTGAGGCGACGGTGCTCGAGTGGCTTGTCTCGCCCGGTGACCAGGCGGAGCGGAACCAGCCGCTGGTGGGAGGTTGAAACCACCAAATCCGCTGTTGAACTGCCCAGTCCGCAGGCAGGTAAAGTGGTGCGTACCTTCGGTGGGACAGGTGACAAAATCAATGTCGGCGACCCCCTGATCGTGTTCGAGGTGCCGGATAACACTGCCGGAATCGCGGGCACGGTCCCGAAGGACGAGGCACCGAAGCGCCGGGTCCGCCTGAGCGCCGTACTTGATGAGGACTGACACCATGAGCGGCAGGCATACCGGCGAGATGCATTCCCACACCGTTGAGGGCACCGACCCCCAGCTGTACGTGCAGGTCCACGATCCCGCGCAGGACGCCGGGCTCCGGCCCGTCCTGCTGCTCCATGGTTTTTCCTCCTCGAGCAAGCTCAATTGGGAGGACACGGGCTGGGTTCCGGCCCTGCTGGAGGCAGGCCGGCGCGTCATCACCGTGGACCTGCCGGGCCACGGCCGCAGCGGCGCCCCGGAGGACCGGGACTCCTACTCCCCCAGCCGCATCCGCGCGGACCTGCTCCAGATCGCGTTCGACGCCGGCGTCCGGCCTTTGCACGACGGCGACCCGGCCAGCGGGCTCGACGTCGTCGGCTACTCGCTGGGCTCCCGGCTCGCTTGGGAATTCGGCGCCACGCAGCCCGAGCTCGTCCACCGGCTGGTCCTGGGCGGCCCGAACGTCGCGGACCCGCTGGCCGCCTTTGACCTGGTGGCAGCCCAGCGTTACCTCGCCGACGGCACTCCCATTGCGGACGAGTCCACTGCCGGGCTGCTGAAGATGGCCATGCTGCTGCCCAGCAACAACATCTTCGCGCTGCTTTCCCTGGTCGAAGCGATCAAGGACGAGCCCTACGATCCGGCAGAGGCCGTCCCGCACATGCCCGTGCTCCTTGTGGCCGGCGACAAAGATGAGCGGGCTGCCACCATGCCGCAGCTGGCCGAGCTGGCCAGGACGGCGGGCTCCATGTCCGAGCAACTCCTGCTTCCCGGCCGTAACCACACCAACGCCATTACCAGCAGGGCCTTCAAGCAGGGTGCCATCGATTTCCTGGCGGTCTGATCCCTGGCAGAGTGTTTCATGACTCCCATCCCCGCCACGTCCGCTGGCAGCGGACTGCATGTGGTCTACCGGTTGGAACTGCCCAGGGCTTCCCGGTGCTGCCGCCGCAGAAGGTAGGCTGGAAGAGGGGCGGAGCCAGCCGGGAGAGGGACCAATGAGCACGCGTTTTGAAGACCGTACGGATGCCGGTGAGCGTCTGGCTGCGGTGCTGACGCAGTTCAGGGAACGTCCGGACGCGATTGTCCTGGGGCTGGCCCGCGGCGGAATCCCGGTTGCGGCGGCCGCGGCGAAGGCCCTGTACCTGCCGCTCGGTGCCGTACTGGTCCGGAAGCTGGGCATCCCGGGCCACGACGAGACAGCCTACGGTGCCCTGGCGTGGTCCGACGGGCGCGTTGTGCGCCTGCTCAACAGGCCCCTGATGTCCCGTGTCCTGGAACATGGCGTCCGGCAGGAGTGGCTGGATGAAGTGGAGCAGCGGGAACGTGCTGAGCTCCTGCGGCGGGTTGAAAGCTACCCGGCCATCAAGCATGACCTCACGGGAAAAACGGTCCTGCTCGTCGACGACGGCCTCGCGACCGGGGCCACGATGAGGGCGGCCGTCGAAGCGGTCCGTTCCGGCGGCGCAGCCCACGTGGTGGCCGCTGCGCCCGTCGGTTCAGTGGAGGCGGAGGCAGCCGTGTCCGCCGTCTGCGATGCCGTGCTTTGCCTGCACCTGCCGGGCAAGTTCCGGGCCGTGGGAAGCTTTTACCGCCATTTCGAGCAGCTGACGGATGAGGACGCCATCAGCCGGCTGGAGCAATAGCCCGCCGGCCTTCGCGACAAGGATGGCAGGCACAGAAGAGTGCGAACCGGCAGATAACACGCCCTAATTCGGCATTTGTGGGTGTTATCTGCCAGTTCGCGCCGGGGTAGGGCTCCCTAGTGGTGGCTGATTCCCAGGGGCCGGCCCTTGGTTTCCTTGGCCAGCAGGACTCCGACGGCCGAGATCACGCACAGGATCATGATGTAGATCCCGATCGAGCCGGTCCACTTGGTGCTCTGGAGCAGCGACTCCGCAATGGTGGCCGCAAAGGCGCCGCCGAGGATGGCGCCGAAGGCGTAGCCGATGGAGATGCCGGAGTAGCGCACGTTGGCCGGGAACATTTCGGCGTACATGGCGGACATGGGTCCGTAGGACAGGCCGAGCCCGATGGTCAGGACAAACAGGGCCACGCCGTAGAGCACGATGTCCTTCGTGTCGATCAGCGCGAACATGGGGATCATCCAGGCAAAGACGATGCCATAGCCGATCAGGAACGTCTTGACCCGGCCGATCCTGTCGGACAGCCAGCCGCCGACGAGGGTGAAGATGAGCCACCCGAAGGACGCCAGGGTGGTGGCCAGCAGGATCTGCGGGGTGGGCATCTTCAGGGTCCGGGTGGCGTAGGAGATGAAGAAGGCGATCAGCAGGTAGCCGGCGGCGTTGTTGCCGATGAAGATCATGGTGGAGTAGAGGACAGCCTTCTTGTGCTTCCGGATGAGCTCGCCCAGGGGCGCCTTGCTGGCTTCCTTGCGGGCGGCCATCTCCTTGAAGACCGGGCTCTCGGCCACGGCGCGGCGGATCAGGTAACCAACCACAATCAGGACGATGGACAGCAGGAACGGAACGCGCCAGCCCCAGGCGGCGAAATCTTCCTTGGACATGCTGCTGGTGAGGAAGAACAGCAGCCCGGTGGCCAGGATCATGCCCACCGGAACACCAATCTGCGGGTACGCGCCGAACAGGCCGCGCTTGTTCAGGGGTGCGTGTTCGACCGCCATCAGCGCGGCACCGCCCCATTCCCCGCCGGCGGAGAAGC
>JBKKDH010000426.1:0-3482 GCA_046708445.1 Arthrobacter sp. | reverse complement strand
ACAGCGCCAAGGAGCCGGCCACATGAGCAGCGAAACGTACCTCGAACCGGCCGATCCCACCCCCTCCGCCGCCGAACGCCTCCAGGTCGCAGGCCTGTATTCGCCGTCGGACGCTGTCCTGTCAGTTCGGGACCTGAACGTCCGGTTCGGCTCCGAGAACGGGGTGGTGCACGCGGTCCGCGGCGTCGACTTCGACCTGATGCCGGGCAAGACGCTGGGCATCGTGGGCGAATCGGGCTCCGGAAAATCCGTCACCTCGCTGGCCATCATGGGCCTCCTGCCGCCTACAGCCGAAATCGCCGGGTCCGTGCGGCTGATGGGCAAGGAACTGCTGGGCCTCAGTGACAGGGCAATGTGCGCCTACCGCGGCAACGACATCGCTATGGTGTTCCAGGACCCGCTCTCCTCCCTGACCCCGGTCTTCACTGTGGGCACCCAGATCATCGAAGCCCTCACCATCCACAACCCCACGATGAGCAAACAGGCCAAAGAAGCCCGCGCCGTCGAACTTTTGGCAATGGTGGGGATCCCCAGCCCGAAGGACAGGCTCAAAGCCTTCCCGCACGAGTTCTCCGGCGGCATGCGCCAACGCGTGATGATCGCCATCGCGATCGCCAACAACCCCCGGGTGCTGATCGCGGATGAGCCGACGACGGCGCTGGACGTCACTATCCAGGCCCAGGTGCTGGAGGTGCTTCATACGGCGCAGGAGGAGACGGGTGCCGCCGTCGTTTTGATCACCCACGATCTGGGTGTGGTGGCGGGCATCGCGGACGACATCATGGTCATGTACGCAGGCAAGCCCGTTGAGACCGGGCAGGTCGATGAGATCTACTACAACCCGCGGATGCCCTACACCATGGGCCTGCTCGGGGCCGTGCCGCGCGTGGACGTGGCCGAAAAGACGTCGCTGGTCCCCATCGAAGGCATCCCTCCCAACCTCATCTACACACCCACCGGCTGCTCCTTCGCCCCGCGGTGCCCGCTCGTCACGGATGCCTGCAGGGCCGGTGAGCCGAAACTGCTCCCTGCCGGGGGCCACTCCGGGCACAAGGCTGCCTGCATCAAATCCGATGCGCTGGGCGGGGATGCGGATGTCCTGGAAATCTTCTCCGCACCCCCGGTGCCCGTCTCCCGTTTTGATGCCATCCCCCGTGCGGAACGGGCAACGGTGCTGGAGCTCAAGGACGTGCGCAAGCATTTCCCGCTGACCAAGGGTGCCCTGCTGAAGCGGCGCATCGGCACCGTTAAGGCGGTGGACGGCCTGAGCTTCGACATCCGTGAGGGCGAGTGCTTCTCCATCGTGGGGGAGTCCGGCTCCGGAAAGACCACCACGCTCCTGGAAATCATGGAATTCCACAAGGACCAGGACGGCGAGGTGATCATCGGCGGGCTCAGCAACAAGGAGGCCACCACCGGCAAGGCCCGGAGCGCCATGCGACGCGAGCTGCAGATGGTGTTCCAGGATCCCACGGGGGCACTCGATCCGCGGTTCACGGTCTACGAGGTGCTCGCCGAGCCGCTGCAGAACGCGGGCCTGGACAAGCGGGCCATCAAGAAGCGGATTATGGAACTGATGAAGCTGGTGGGGCTTCAGCCTGACCACGTCAACCGGTTCCCCAACCAGTTTTCCGGCGGCCAGCGCCAGCGCGTGGGCATAGCCCGCGCCCTGGCTGTGAACCCGAAACTCGTGGTCCTCGACGAGCCGGTGTCCGCGCTTGACGTGTCCGTCCAGGCCGGCGTCATCAACCTGCTGGACCAGCTGCGGGCCGAGCTGGGCCTCAGCTACCTGATGGTTGCCCATGACCTCTCAGTGGTCCGGCACATCTCCAACCGGGTAGCCGTGATGTACCTGGGCAAGATCGTGGAGATCGGCGAGGTGGACCGGGTCTTTGACAACCCCCGCCATCCGTACACCCGGGCGCTGCTGTCCGCCATTCCCGTGCCGGATCCCCAGCTGGAGCGCACCAGGGAGCGCATCATCCTCAAGGGCGACCTGCCGTCGCCCCTCGATGCGCCCAAGGGCTGCAACTTCGCCACCCGCTGCCCCGTCTTCGCGGCGCTTCCCGCGGCGAAGCAGGAGAAGTGCCTCACGACCGAGCCGCCGCTGGAAGCCGTTCCGGCGTCGGCCGCGGCACAGGCGCTGGAGGTTGGCCCGCTACCTCCGGCCGACCAGCAGTTCGCCTGCTTCTTCCCGGACGGCGAGCTGGACGAGGACATGCTGGTGGTCCACGAAACGGCGGAACCCCATGCACCCTAGATTTTTTCGACCCATCACAAGCACCACCACTCGCACCAATGAAGGGAACACCATGAAGAATCTGACCAGGATTGGGGGAGCGGCGGCTGTAGCTGCAGCTCTGGCGCTGACGGCCTGCGGGGGCGGTGGCACACCCACGGGACCGGAAACGGCAAAGGGGCAGGAGGCAGGCAGCGACCTCTCCAAGCTCATCAGCATCAACGAGAAGCCTGCCGCGGATCTTGAGCCGGGTGGCAAGGTCACCTTGCCGCTGGGCAGCATCGGGTCGGACTTCAACGGGTTCTCCAACAACGGCAACAGCTCAGACAACTCCGCCCTGCAGATCCCCATCAACCCGGTGGCCGTGAACAGCGGCGGCATTGGCGGCTGCTGGAAACTCGACTTCGTGGGCAAGGCAACCCCGAACAAAGACTTCTGCGAGTCGGTGGAAAGTGACGTTGTTGATGGCAAGCAGACTGTCACCATCAAGGTCAACGACAAGGCCACGTACAACGACGGTACGCCGATCGATATCAAGGCCTTCCAGAACACCTGGAACATCCTCAAGAGCCCTGATGCCGGCTACGACATTGTGAGCTCGGGGGCCTACGAATTCGTTGAGTCCGTCGAGGCCGGCAGCAGCGACAAGGAAATCATCGTCAAGACCAGCCAGCCGGTCTACCCGCTGGACTCGCTGTTCTTCGGCCTGATCCACCCCGCCATCAACACCCCTGAAATCTTCAACGAAGGCTTCGTGGGCGAGATGCATCCGGAGTGGATGGCCGGCCCCTTCAAGCTGGACCAGTACGACGCCGCAGCCAAGACCGTGACCCTCGTTCCCAACGAGAAGTGGTGGGGCAACAAGCCGGTCCTGGAGAGCGTGGTCTTCCGCCAGCTCGAAACCAGCGCGCAGATCGCCGCCTTCAAGAACGGTGAAATCGACGCCATGTCGGCCAACACCATCGCCCTCTACAAGCAGCTGGAGGGCACCAACAACTCCGAGGTCCGCCGCGGCCAGCGCCTCTTCGCCGGCGGCATGAACATCAACGCCCAGAAGATCACCGACGTCGCCGTCCGCGAAGCCATCTTCGCCGCCGTCGACCGCGAGGCGCTCCGCAAGGTCCGGTTCAACGGCCTGAACTGGGAAGAGCCCAGCTCCGGCTCCATGATGCTCCTGCCGTTCTCCGAGTACTACCAGGACAACTACCCGGTGAAGGAAACCGGCGCGGACGCAGCCAAGAAG
>JBKKDH010000425.1:0-2719 GCA_046708445.1 Arthrobacter sp. | reverse complement strand
ATGAAGAACACCACACTGATCAAGGGATCTGCAGCCATCGCACTGGGCGCAGCACTCCTGCTGGGCGGCGGCGGCACACTGGCCAACTGGAACGCCTCGGCGACGCAGACGCCGGGCACCATCGTTGCCGGGGACCTGAACGTCGTCAACGGCGTCGGCGCCTGGACCGACCGGAACGGCGATTCTGTCACCATCTCCACCTACAAGGTGGTCCCGGGCGACAAGCTCACCTTCACGCAGGACCTCAACGTCACGCTGGCCGGCGACAAGATGGCCGCAGAGATCGCCACCTCCGGGATCACCGCAACCAACGGGTTCACTCCCGCGAACGTCACCGTTTCCGCTCCGGTCCTGACTGTCGACGACGCCGCTGTTTCCAACCCGCTCACCCCGACGGGTGGCACCCAGACGGTCACCGCCACCATCACCTTCGAATTCAAGTCGACCACCACCGGCCGCGCCGACGTCAACGCAACCTACAACTTCAACAACGTCGGCTTCACCCTGACCCAGGTCACCCAGTCCGGCCTGCTCTAACCTGAAACTTGGCGGCCGGCTGCATAGCCGGCCGCCAATCCAGGACAGATGAGGATCAGGACCAGGAGGAACAATGCGGATCCCGACGATGCTGCGCGCCGGTGCACTCATCGTCGCAGCCGTAGTCCTGGGACTGCTGGCAGTGCAGGGGAGCTACGCCCTGTGGAACGCCGGCACATCAGCCGCTCCGGGAACCATATCCTCCGCATCGTTCGACGTCAGCCTCAGTGCGAGCCCCTCCGGGCAGGCCACCAACATGAGCCTTTCCGGAGGGACGTCAGCAACCATCAGCCTCGGCTCGGTCGCATCACTCGCACCGGGTACGCCCGCATACGCCAGCCTGGTTGTCGGCAACAACTCCAACGCCGGCGGCACGTTCAGCACCAGCATCACCGCGGGACAAGCTGCGGTAACGAACGTCGGGCTCGGGATCCTGGCGCAGTACGTCACAGTGAGCGCAAAGTTCGCATCGGCGGCCCCGGAATGTTATTCCCCGACCGGATACGCGCCCCTGACGGCGGCAGGACTCACCTCCGCGGCCGTCCCCAAAGCGGCCAGCACCGTGTTGTGCTTCCAGGTGAGCCTCAGCTCCTCCACCTCCTTCCTCCTGAAAGGCCAAGCCGTGAACATCAGCCTTCCGCTCACCGCCCGCCAGCTCTGCGGGGTGCCAAGTGGCTGCGCCTGAGCTGATGCCTGTTGACCAGGCTCTAGCGCCGGGCGAAGTGGCCAGTGGCAGCAGGAGCGCCGCCAACGGCGCGACTAACCGCCGCAGCGGACTCGCCGCCGTCGGCAAGGTCCTGAACCTTGTGGTTCTGATAGGCGCCGTCTTCGCGGCACTCGTGCTGATTGTGGTTCCGCGGGCCACCGGGTCCCAGACCTACACTGTGCTGACCAACTCCATGGCCCCGGCATTTCCGCCGGGTACGTTCCTGGTGGTGAAGCCGGTGGACTTCGACGAACTCAAGTACGGCGACGTAGTGACCTTCCAGATGTTCTCCGGTCGGCCCGACGTCGAAACCCACCGCATCGTGGGCTTCGCGGCAACCCAGGAGGGCGAGAAGACCCTCGTCACCAGGGGTGACAACAACGGCGTCAACGATGCTGAGCCCGTGCGTGAACTGCAGGTCAAGGGCAAGCTGTTCTATGCCGTTCCGTATGTTGGCTACGCGGCCAATGCGCTGGGCAATGCCGACCGCGACCTGTGGGTGACGCTCGGCGCTGCAGGCCTGATCGGATACGGCGCGCTGCTGGTGGTGAAGGGCGTCCGGGACCGCCAGCGGTTAAAGAAGGCCGACGGCGGGGCCTTGCCGTGAAGTCCTTCGCGCGGGTACCGGGAGCCGCCTTGGCGGTCGGCGCCTTCGTGCTGACGGTGCTGCTGGGAGTTGGCGGGGTTTCGGCCTCAGCGCTCTGGCAGCAGTCGGCCACGGCCACCATGACGGCGACCGCCAACAGCGCCTGGCCCGGCCCGGCGCTCGGATCAATCTCCTGCACCAACAGCAACTCGGACAAGACGGCTACGCTCACGGTTAAGGCCACGGCGGCACCGGCAACGATCACGTACGGGGCCCTGCAGGCCAACGGCACCTATGGCACCAGCTACACCGGGCCAACGATCCTCCTCCCGTCGGGCTCCGCAAACATTGTCATCATTGCTAGCCCGGCCGCGCAGTCGTCGCAGATCATTAGGGACAATCCTGCCGCTGGCCCGTTGACGATACGCGTCACGGCGACGTACCTGGACACAACAGCGGCCTCCCTGGACATCACCCTGAACCACAGCGTCACCGGCGGCAAGCTCATGTGTCCGCTGGCTCCGGTACCGGGCAGGGGCTAAGCGGTGCCGACCGCTTGCCGGCCTCCTGGCGGCCTGGGTTTAGCTGGTGCCTCGGCCGAACCCTGAATGGTCACTGTCTCCGGAAACCTCAGGAAACTGGAATCGATTGCTCTGGCCCGCGGCCAGCGTCAGAAGCGTTCGATCACGGAGATATTGTTGACAAACTCGCTATGCATATTGTATTTAGTGTGCCCGGGAAGGGCGAGCCCGTTCTGCCCACCGATGGTCCGCCAGACACCCCATAGCGAGCCGGTGCGGTTCCATACGCTCTCGATGTTGTCGTTCATCCCGGTCGGGCCATACCCGTCCGCCAGGTTCGGGTCACCGATCTGGTACGCCGCCATGAGC
>JBKKDH010000424.1:0-4823 GCA_046708445.1 Arthrobacter sp. | reverse complement strand
TCGAGAACCGCGTCAGGCACCCCCTGATCCGGTTCGGCATCCTGAAGGAAGGCTGGGTTGCCCGGGCCAACCTCAGTGCCGTGGGACTGTTCGGTTCCTACCTGAGTTTCCAGTTCATCCTGACGCTGTACCTGCAGTCCGTGCTGGGATGGAGCCCCCTTGGCATGGCATTGGCACTGCTCCCGACCGGCCTGCTGGTTGCCTCAAGCGCACCCTTCGCGGACCGGCTCATCGAGAGGTTCGGCGCCCCGCGGCTGATCCTGACCGGGCTGGCGTCGTTGACCCTCGGATACGTGCTGTTCCTTCGCGTGGGCACCTCGCCCAATTACGTGACCGATATCCTGCCGTCCGTCCTGCTGCTGGGCGTCGGTTTCGCCCTGGCTTTCCCGTCCATCAATGTCCAGGCAACCGCAGGCATCCGGGATTCCGAACAAGGCCTGGCCGCAGGCCTGATCCAGACCAGCACGCAGGTCGGTGCCGCCCTGGTACTGGCCGTCACCACGGCCATGGTGAGCGGCCACGGCAATGCCCCCGACCCAGGTGCCGCCGTCGATGCGGCCGCGATGCTGGAACAGTACCGGCCCGGCCTGATCCTGAGCGCCGCGGTGGCCGTGGCGGCACTCCTGATCGCCGCGTCGCCCAAGTTGTCGCGGCGCAGCCGACAGCCCGAAAGTTGAAACCGGCGGGCGTCTCTAGGATTCCTTGATGAGCGGCCGGGGAACTGAGAGCAACGGCATGGGCGTCTCCCCGCCCGGTCAGGCCTGATGCAGTGATCAGCTGGGCCACGAGGGTTGCCCCAAGCCACTGCTCATAGCGGTCCGCCGACCAGCCACGTTCCTCGACGAGCTCCCGGTAGATTTCCTCATTCGAGAAACACCGCAGGAGGTCGCTTGCGGTTGATTCGTCCATCCCGGGGGCGAGGTCGGCACGCAGGTCGTGGATAAACCCGGCCAAGGTTCGGGCCCGGTTGTCCAGCACCTTGCGGTAGTCGGCGGCGACTCTAAGGGCAGCGGACGACGTCTTCACGTCCCGCCGTCGTCCGCTGCCCTTAAAGGAATACTCGGCTCAGTAAGCCTTGAGGCGCTGTTCCACGACCGGATGGATGAGCGCGCATGTGCACCATCTCCCAACCAGCCTGACCTCCCTAACTTGTGTAGGGGTCGGCGATGCCGATGTATTGGGTGGTGGTGTATTCGGCGATGCCTTCGGAGCCGCCTTCACGGCCGAGGCCTGACTGCTTGACTCCGCCGAAGGGTGCTGCCGCGTTGGAGATGACGCCGGCGTTGAAGCCCACCATGCCGAATTCAATCTGCTCGGCCACCCGCAGCAGCCGGTTGAAGTCGCGGCTGTAGAGATAGGACGCGAGCCCGTATTCGCTGGCGTTGGCCAGCCGGATCGCGTCCTCCTCGCTGGTGAAGGTGGTGACGGGCGCGACGGGCCCGAATATTTCCTGGCCCAGGATGGCGGCGTCGTTGGGGACATTGGCCAGGACCGTGGGCGGGTAAAAGTAGCCTGGACCATCCACCGGTGTGCCGCCGGTGACGGCCACTGCTCCGGCGTCGACGGCGGCGCTCACCAGGGCGTGCACGTCATCCCGGGCGCCGGCGTCGATCAGGGGTCCGACCTGTGTGGCGGGGTCGGTGCCGCGGCCGGTGGCCAGGGCGCCCATGGCTGCGGCGAACTTGGCGGTGAATTCCTGCGCGACGGTTTCCTGGACGAGGAAACGGTTGGCGGCGGTGCAGGCTTCGCCCATGTTCCGCATCTTGGCGGCCATGGCCCCTTCGACGGCTTTGTCGAGGTCGGCGTCCGCGAACACGATGAACGGGGCGTTGCCGCCCAGCTCCATGGAGGTCCGGAGCACGTTCTGGGCGGCGTCGGCCATGAGCCGTTTGCCCACGGGGGTGGAGCCGGTGAACGAGATCTTCCGCAGCCGGGAATCCTTCAGCAGCGGCCCGGAGATCCCCGAAGCGCTGGAGGAGGAGACGACGTTCAGGACTCCGGCGGGCAGGCCGGCGTCGAGCATGGTCTGGGCAAAGTACTGTGCGGTGAGGGGTGTGAGTTTGGCGGGTTTGAGGACCATGGTGCAGCCGGCCGCCACTGCGGGGGCGACTTTGCGGGTGGCCATGGCCAGCGGGAAGTTCCACGGCGTGATGAGCAGGCAGGGGCCGACGGGTTTGTGCTGGACCAGGATCTTGTTTTTGCCCTCGGGGGTGGTGAGGTAGCGGCCGTAGTCCCGGACGGTTTCTTCGGAGAACCAGCGCAGGAACTCGGCGCCGTAGGTGACTTCGCCGCGGGCTTCTGCCAGCGGCTTGCCCATTTCCAGGGTCATCAGCAGGGCAAAGTCCTCGGCCCGTTCGGTGACCAGGTCAAAGGCCCGGCGCAGGATCTCGGCCCGCACCCGCGGTGCGGTCCTGGCCCAGGACGCCTGGGCCCTGTCGGCAGCGTCCAGCGCCGCGACGGCATCGGCGCTCGTAGCCGAGGCGAGGGTGGCGAGCACCTCCCCGGTGGCGGGATCGTGCACGTCAAACGTGCCGCCGTCGGACGCCTCCACCCACTGCCCGCCAATCAGCAGCCCAGTCGGAACAGTGGCGAGGACTCGGGTCTCCTGGTCGATGGAAATGCTCATTGATACTTCTTCCTTATGCAGGGTGTTGTTGCCGGTGGCCTGGTTCACGGCCTTGAGGTGTTTCGGAAGATCAGGGCAGCTCGGTGAGAGCGCCGCCGTCATAGAAATGTGCGGCCCGGTAGACGATGGGCTCTTTATCGGCAACCGTCACATAGCGGACGCGGCAGATGAAGACGGTGTGGGTCCTGGCCTGGAAGCGTTCCCTGATTTCGGCTTCGAGGGAGGCGGCGGCGCCGGCGATCAACGGTGACCCGTGCGGCGCGGGCCTCCATTCAACCTGGTCAAATTTGTTGTCGCTCTTCCCGGCGAAGATCCCGACTACATCCTTTTGGTCGTTCGCCATGATGTTGATGCCGAGGTGTGATGCCCTGAATAGGGAGGGGTGGGTGCTCGAGCTGTGCTGGACACAGACCATCACGACGGGCGGGTCGTAGGAGATGGATGCGTAGGCGTTAACGCACAGGCCGCGCGGCTCGCCGTCATCGTCTGTTGTCACCACGGTGACGCCGGTGACGAACTGCTTGTTGAAGGCGCGGACCAGCGTCGGCTCGACGTCGGCGGCCAGCTCGGGTGCCGTTGTGTCATTCATTCTGACTCCAGGGAGATGATGCCGAGGGCGGTGAGCAGCTGTCGCGGATCCCAGGTCACGTTTTCAGTGACGAGCCTGCCGTTGTTGAAAATGCAATGGTTGGATCCGTAGGTCTTGACGGTGCGCCGGGTGGATGGAACGCCCAGGAATTCGTTCTGGTGGGTCCCGGCGCTGTGCCAGAAGATGGCCATGTGGTCGCCTTCTTCGATGATGGCGTCAACGGTGGTATGCAGGTCGGGGAACGCAGCGCGCGAGGCCTGGATGGTTTGGATGAGCTCCGCTGACGTTTGGCTCCCTGTCGAGCCGGCGGAATGACGTTGGTACCCCGGGTCGAGCAGCTTCTCCAGCAATGTGAAGTCGCCTTCGTTCCATGCCGAGGACCAAGCCTGGGTCACCGCTGAGGCCCGGGTCGAGAGGCCGGTTGTGGGTGCGCTGCTCACTTTTCCCCTTCTTCCTTATGGGAGGTTGCTGTTGGCGTTGCCAGGCCTTTGAGGGTTTCCATGGCGAGTATTTCGGGGTCACGCCGGAGTTCGATCATCAGCGAAATGGCCAGCAGGACGACAATGACGGTGAACGGGGCAGCAGAGAGGATGACGGCCTGCTGGAGAGCTGCGAGCCCGCCGGCAAGCAGAAGCACTATCGCCGTGATCCCCGTGACGGCGCCCCAGACGACGAGAACCGGGCGTTTTGGTGTGAGAACACCCTTGGTGGAGAGCATGCTCAGGACGTAAGTGTTGGCGTCGGCGCCTGAGACGAAGAACAGCACAACCAGGACGATGGTGATGGCGGAGGTGATGCTTGTCAGGGGCAGCTCTCCGAGCATTGCGAAGAAGGCTGAGTTCACGTCCGCCGTCGCCGCTTTCCCGATGGATCCGTCGCCGGTCATGTCGCTGTGGATGGCTGTGCCGCCGAAGACGGTGAACCAGATGAAGAAGACGAGGCTGGGGACTGCGAGGACGCCGATGATGAACTGGCGGATGGTGCGGCCGCGGGAGATCTTGGCGAGGAACACGCCGACGAAGGCGCCCCAGGCGATCCACCAGGCCATCATGAAGTAGGTCCACCACTGCATCCACTGGAGTTCGGAATCGCCCTGTGGCGTGATGAGGCTCATGGAGATGAAGTCGTTGAAGTAACGGCCGATGGATTCGAAGAACAGGTTGCTGATGAAGTTGGTGGGTCCTGTGACGAGGACGAAGAGCAGGAGGCCAACGGCCAGGACCATGGTGGTCTGGCTGATGTAGCGGATGCCGCGGTGGACGCCGGTCAGTGCCGACGCGGTGAACAGTACGGTGATGACCGCGATGATGCCGATCCGCATGGCTGTGCCGCCAGGGAGGCCGAAGACGCTCTGCATGCCGTTGTCGATCTGTGCTGCGCCAAGGCCCAGCGAGGTGGTGGTGCCAAAGAGGGTTGCGATGATCACCAGGACGTCGACCGCTTTGCCGCCCCATCCGTCGGCGGACTTGCCGAGGATTGGACGGAGCATCGTGGAAACGAGCGCGCTGCGGCCCAGCCGGTGTGTCGAGTAGCCGATGGCTAGGCCGAAGACGGCGAACACCGCCCAGGCGTGCAGGCCCCAGTCAAAGAAGCTGAACTGCATGGCGC
>JBKKDH010000423.1:0-6435 GCA_046708445.1 Arthrobacter sp. | reverse complement strand
AAGTGCCGAATAGTCAGTGTTCGGGGAGTAGTACTTAATATCCCGAGCCTGCTTGGTAGCTTTTGCCTTTTGACGGCCGCGCCCCATGGCGTGACCCCCTTTTGTACTTGGACCGGAGGTGGTCACCTTGGCTATCGGTGAGGCCCCGGAATGTTTGGTCAATTTGTCGTACACCTAGATTACATGCTTTCGGCAGCCCCTGCTTGCCAGCAGCCACCCCCGAACGGCATGTCGGGGATGCCAATCGCGCCGAACAACGGGGTTCCCGGGTTTTTTGTTCGATAGAGTCGCTTCATCAACTGGTGAACACCGGCCACGGACCGGGGTTATCAACCAAGGCAACGCAGGAGGGTGCACCCCAGTGAACCAAAAGGACGCCGCCACAGGACCCTCAGGCGGAGGCCAGGATTTCGCTGCCGGCCGAACCGTGCGCCCGCCCAAACCAGCTGCGCCTCCCACCGCAGGCCTGCCTCAGGTTCCGCCCGCGGTGCCGCCCCGGGTTCAGCTCCCGGGCCTCCCGCCAGCGCCCCCTCCCCGCAGGCCACGGCGGATCGGGCAGATCGTCCTGAAGACAATTTTTGTGCTGGTACTGGTCGGCGTGGTGGGATCCCTCGTCTGGTTGGCGCTGTGGCTCAGCGACAACGGACAGAGCAGCGGAAATTCCGGCTCGGACGGTTCGGGAGTCATCGAAATTTCGCCAACTGCGCCCGCAAGCGCGCTGCCGCTGCCCCGGGAGGGCGTGCCACCGGCAGACTTCCAGCTGGGTGACTGCTTCAAGGACTTCGATCCCGAAGCACTGAAGTCGAGCGTTGTGGCCTGCGATACCGGCCACTCGGCCCAACTGGTGGCCATCTACCGCTATCCGTCCGGTGACTCCTATCCGGGCGCCGAAACCCTCAGAGCCAAAGCTCTGGAGGCATGCCAGGCCGCCAAGCTTGCCCCAGCGGCCAACGACTTCACGTTGAACTTCCAACGGGCCTACCCCAGCAGCAGCAGCTGGGAATCCGGCGACCGGCGCGTGGACTGCTACATCACCACGCCCGGTGGGAACGTCATCACTGCCAGCGTGCTCCCCTGACTGTTCAGGGTGCACACTACGCCCGCCGATCCGCGGGACAGTTTTATGCCCCGAGCGGCCGGACAAACTTGCGTGGCCAGGAGGACAATTAGGGTACGGGTCGCCTGGACATATAGGGATGCGCACTATGGACAGGCTTCGCCGCATACTTCTTCCGACGGTGCAGGAAATGTCGCAGGTCAAAGCCCGGATTCCCGAGATGACGCAGCCCTTGACGGCGCGGGAGACCGATGTGGCTCTTCTGCTCGCCGAAGGGCTGGGCACCGCCGAAATTGCCGCCCGGCTGAGCATCGCACCCAGTTCGGCCAAGTGGTACCTGCGTCAGGTTTTCCATAAGCTCGGCGTGCACACGCGCAAAGCTGCAGCGCTGCAGGCACGTCAGTTGATCATGTCGGGCCCGGCGGACACCTCCATCGAGTCCGAGTCCCGTCCGCTCGGCACGGTACCCCGGCCCCTGACAAGCTTTGTCGGGCGGGAACGGGAAACGGCTGAACTGATGAGCTGGCTGGATGCGGGGTCGAGCCGCCTGCTCACGGTCACCGTCGCCGCAGGTTCCGGAAAGACACGACTTGCGCTTGCGGTGGCAGTCAAAGCCGGTCAGGTTCCGGACAGGCAGGTCTACTGGACCGACCTGACGACGACAGCCAACCCGCAACTTATTGGATCAACCATCGCATCAGCGCTTGGCGTCTTTATCAAACCTGGCCAAGGCGAGATCCCGGCACTTGCTGCACACTTCGGGAGTGCACCGACATTGCTGGTGCTCGACAACTGTGAGCACATCGCCCGGGACTGCGCCAAAGTCAGTGCGGACCTGCTGGCTGGCTGTCCGGGTCTGCGAATCCTTGTCACCAGCAGGGTGCCGTTGCCTGTAGACGCATCAAGAACCTGGCTGCTTGATCCTCTGCCAGTTCCGGCTTCGGAAGACCTTCCATCCGAAGAGATCGCCGCGTCCGAGTCCGTCAGGCTCTTTACCGAACGTGCGTGCATGGTGCTTCCGGGTTTCACCGTAACCCGGCAAAACGCGGCCGCAGTGGCACGGGTCTGCCGCCGGCTGGACGGCCTGCCTCTCGCCATCGAGTTGGCCGCGAGCCGGGTGAAGATGCTGACGACGGCGCAACTTGCTGAGCGCCTGGAGGGGGGCTTGCGGCTACTGACTGGAGGCGGGCCAGTTGGCGCACAAAGACATGCCACACTCCGCGCGGCCCTGGACTGGAGCCACGGGCTCCTCTCACCGTCCGAGCAGGCACTGTTCAG
This sequence comes from Arthrobacter sp., assembly GCA_046708445.1. Classification (GTDB taxonomy): domain Bacteria; phylum Actinomycetota; class Actinomycetes; order Actinomycetales; family Micrococcaceae; genus Arthrobacter. The sequence continues at coordinate 4,100 of JBKKDH010000423.1, read as the reverse complement.
ACGGCTCGCTGTGTTTGCGGGCGGCTGGGCCCTGGATGACGCAGAAGCTGTGTGTCCGGGAGGGATTTTGGGGCCGGAGGACATCCTCCCAGTCCTCTCCGAACTCGTGGACCAGTCCCTGGTGGTAGTGGAACGTCCGCTTGGCGGCACGCGGCGCTTCCGGTTGCTCGAAGTGATCCGCCAGTACGCCGACGATCAGTTGAGGGCGGCGGAAGAAAGATCGTTGCTGCGGAAATCCCACGCAGCCCGGTTTGCGGCCCTTGCCGTGGAGGCGCGCGGGGAACTGAACGGGCCTAAGCAACCCGCCTGGACCCTGCGGCTGGAGCAGGACCGGGGCAATCTGAGGGCGGCCCTGGGGTGGGGCCTCGACGCACCCGAGGGGCTGGAGTCCGGAGCCGAGATCGCTTGCACCCTGGCCCAAGTGTGGCAACTGCGCGGTGAATTCGCCGAAGGGCTGATGTGGCACCGGCGATACCTTGCCCACAGCCATGCACTTCCGCGCCGGGTGCAGGCAGATCTCCACGAATCGACAGGTTTCCTCGCCGTCCACGCCGGACTCGGTGACGAGGCGCGAAGCCACTGGGAGGAAGCTGCCGCCATATTCGCCGAGGTTGAAGATCCTGCCGCTGTGGGAAGGCAGCTGCACTACCTGGCCCACGCAACCATGGGCACAGACGCGCCACGGGCCGCCGCGCTGGCGGCCAGGGGGTTGGCATTGGAACAGGAGGCAGGTGACCAGTGGTGGACGTCGGCATGCCTGTTCGCTTTGGGGGATGCCTCCTTCCTGCAGGGAGACGTTGATAAGGCGGACGAATGCTACGGGGAAAGCCAGGTGCTTGCCCGCCGCCTCGGTCACGCATTCGCCATAGCGCGGCGGTGCGTCAGGCTGGGACAGACGGCCAGGATCCGTGGGGACCTCGACGGCGCCCGCCATCATCTTGGCGAATCACTGCGGGTGGCACAGGATGGCAACGACGATTGGGGCGTCACGATGGCCTTGGCCGCCTGGGCTTCCGTGGCAGCATCCATTGGGTCGCCCCGGACGTCGGCGATGCTGCTGGGCGCAGCACAAGGCCGTCTCGACCAGTACGGAGCAGTGCTGTGGGCGCTTGACCGGGCCGAATTGGTCCGCACCGCAGCCGCCGCCACCGCCCTTATGGGAGACGACGCCTACCGCGAATGCCTCACTGCCGGCCGGACACTGACGCCGCAGGAGACCGATTCCCTGGTGACGGAACTGCTGGAACCTATGCCGCCAGGAGCTCGAGCGGAATCGCACGTTTCGCCGGCCATCCGCCTCACGCCACGCGAAGCTCAGGTACTCCACCTCATTGCCGGAGGCGAGAGCAACCAATCCATCGCCGAGGGTCTGGGGCTCAGCGTTCGCACGGTCGAAAGACATACTGCCAACCTCTACCGGAAGATCGGAGCGGAGGGCCCGGCAGCCCGCACGGCTGCCGCCAACTACGCATTCCGCCACGGCTTGGGGCCCGAACAGGACACCTTGGCAGTCCGCCGCCCAAACCCTCCCCGACGCCGCTGATTCCCCCCGCCGACTGGGTACGTACACGGAGTTGGACCGCGCCGCATGATCCTAGTCTGTGCTTATCCGGAGCGTCCGGATAAGCACAGAAAGGGACATTCCAATGACTACCGACCAGAACAAGGAAGTGGTTCGCAGGTTCTTCCGGGCCTTCGAGGACCAGGACGAAGCCGGGCTCACCAGCGTCCTGTCGCCCAATCTCCAGGCGTACGTGCACGGGAACCCCGAACCGGTGGACCGGGACACATTGCTCCAGACCATTAAGGGCTGGAACACCATGTTCAGCGGTACCAGCTTCACCCTGGAGGATCAGGTCGCCGAGGGGGACTTAGTCGCCTGCCGGGTGACCATGAACGCAGTGCACAGTAGCGGCGAGTTCCAAGGAATCGCCCCGACCGGCGCTCCTATCACCAGCGAAAGCCTCACCCTGGAACGCGTGGTCGATGGACTCATCGTGGAACGCCGGGTGGCGACAAACTGGGAGGACATCAAGCAGCAACTGACTGCTGTGTCCTCCCAAGCACGGGCCGCACGCTAGCCTCCGCGAGGGCTAGTCCTTCCGCCGGACCACCAGGCCCGTGCCGGCGGGAGCTCCGCCGTCGGGCCCGGACATTGCTTCCAGCCCCTCGATGGTGAGTTCATCGACGTCGGCCGCGGTGTCCACCAGCACGGTGTCACCGTCGGCGATGTCGCCGGACAGGATGGCCCTGGCAAGGCGGTCGCCGATCTCCTTCTGCACAAGCCGGCGCAGGGGCCTGGCGCCGTAGGCGGAATCAAAGCCGGACATGGCCAGCCACGCCCGGGCACCCTCGCTGACCTCGAGCGTAAGCCGGCGTTCATGCAGCCGCCTCCCGAGTTCGGCCACCTGCAGTTCCACAATCCGGGCAAGCTCATCCACGGACAAGGCATCGAACAGCACCACTTCGTCGAGCCGGTTCAGGAACTCCGGCTTGAAGGAGGCGTTCACCGTGGCCATGACGGCGGTCCGCTTGGCCTGGGCGTCCAAGGTCTGGTCCACCAGGAACTGGCTGCCAAGGTTCGAGGTCAGAACCAGGATGGCGTTGCGGAAGTCCACCGTGCGGCCTTGGCCGTCGGTGAGGCGGCCGTCGTCGCGCACCTGCAGCAGGATGTCGAAGACTTCCGGGTGGGCCTTCTCCACCTCGTCCAGGAGGATCACCGAGTACGGACGACGGCGGACGGCCTCGGTCAGCTGGCCACCCTCTTCGTAGCCGACGTACCCCGGAGGCGCGCCCACAAGCCGCGCCACCGTGTGCTTCTCGCCGTATTCGGACATGTCGAGACGCACCATGGCGCGCTCGTCGTCGAACAGGAAATCTGCCAGGGCCTTGGCGAGCTCGGTCTTGCCCACACCGGTGGGGCCCAGGAACAGGAACGAGCCGGTGGGCCGGTGGGGGTCGCTGATGCCGGCCCGGGCACGGCGCACGGCGTCGGACACCGCTGCCACGGCCTTGGACTGGCCGATCAGCCGCCTGCCCAGTTCCCCCTCCATGTGCAGCAGCTTCTGACTCTCGCCCTGCAGCATGCGTCCGGCGGGAATGCCGGTCCACGCTGAAATCACCTCGGCGATGTCATCCGCAGTGACCTGCTCGGCCACCATCTGGGCCGGCTTGTCCTTCACCTCGGCCTCAGCCGCGGCGGCGGCGTTCAGTTCGCGTTCCAGCGCCGGAATCTCGCCGTACAGCACACGCGATGCCGTTTCCAGGTCCCCCTCGCGCTGGGCTTTATCGGCGGTGGAACGAAGCTCGTCCAGCTTTGCCTTCAGGTCACCTACACGGTTGAGGCCGGCCTTCTCGGCCTCCCAGCGGGCGTTGAGGGCATCCAGCTCTTCAGTCTTGTCCGCCTTATCCGCCCGGATGGCGGCCAGGCGCTCCACTGAGGCGGCGTCCTTCTCGTTCTCAAGGGCCAGTTCCTCCATGGTGAGCCGGTCCACGGCCCGCCGCAGCTGGTCGATCTCCTCCGGCGCGGAGTCGATCTCCATCCGCAGCCGCGAGGCGGCCTCGTCCACCAGGTCGATGGCCTTGTCCGGCAGTTGGCGGCCGGAGATGTACCGGCTGGACAGCGTGGCGGCGGCCACCAGGGCGGAGTCCGCGATGGTGACCTTGTGGTGCGCTTCGTAGCGCTCCTTCAGGCCGCGGAGGATCCCGATGGTGTCCTCCACGCTGGGCTCGCCCACGTACACCTGCTGGAACCGGCGCTCCAGGGCCGGGTCCTTTTCGATGTTCTCGCGGTACTCATCCAAGGTGGTGGCACCGATCAGCCGCAGCTCACCACGGGCCAGCATGGGCTTGAGCATGTTGCCGGCATCCATCGAGGACTCCCCCGTGGCACCGGCACCCACCACCGTGTGGATCTCGTCAATGAACGTGACAATCTGGCCGTCCGAGTTCTTGATCTCCTCCAGCACGGCCTTGAGCCGCTCCTCAAACTCGCCCCGGTACTTGGCACCGGCCACCATGGACGCGAGGTCCAGGGCGATCAGCGTCTTGCCCCGCAGGCTTTCCGGGACATCGCCCGCCACAATCCGCTGCGCGAGACC
>JBKKDH010000422.1:0-5690 GCA_046708445.1 Arthrobacter sp. | reverse complement strand
CAAGGAATATGCGCGTCGATTTCGAAGATCCGGCTCGAAAATCAGGCCGGCTGGCTGTTGGGCGGTGGGAGGTCCGGGTTCATGTCCTCGAGGTTCGGGTCCTCCGCGGTCCACACCTGGATGATGGCCCAGGCCACGGCGGCCAGCGGGACTGAGAGCACGGCTCCTACGATGCCGGCCAGGATGGTGCCGCCGGTCAGTGCCATCAGGATCACCAGGGCGTGGAGCTGCAGGGACTTGCCCATGACGATCGGCTGCAGGAGGTCGCCTTCGAGCTGGTTGACGGCGATCACCACGGCCACAACGATCAGTGCCACAACCGGACCGTTGGCCACCAGCGCAACGAGCGCCGCCAGGACGCCTGCCACGGTGGCCCCCACGAGCGGTATAAAGGCGGTCATAAAAACGACGATGGCCAGCGGGAGGGCCAGCGGAACCTGCAGGATCAGGAGCGCGGCGCCGATGGCCACGGCGTCCACGAGCGCCACGATGGCGGTGCCGCGGACGTAGCCGCCCAGTACTTCCAGGGTGCGGCTGCCAACGCGGCGCAGCTTGGCTTCGCGCTGCCCGGTGAAGGGCCGGAGGAAGAAGCTCCAGATCTTGGCGCCGTCCTTGAGGAAGAAGAACAGGATGACCACCATCAGGGCAGCGCCGGCCAGGAATTCGGTGACCACGGAGAGGCCGGTGACGGCACCTGAGCGGACCTGGCTGCTGGTGGCGAACTGAATGAGGCCTTCCCTGGCCTGGTTCAGCTGCTCCCGGTCAATCGGCACTGGGCCGTTGAGCAGGAACTGCTCCAGCTCATCCAGTCCTTGAGTGGCCTGCTGCGCCAGGTCGCCCCACTGGCTCCGCACGGAGAAGTAGATCACCGTGGCGACCCCGCCCAGGACCAGCAGGAGGGCGACGAACGAGATGCCTGTGGCCAGGGCGCCGGGAAGCCCGCGGCGGCGCAACATGTTCACGAACGGTCCGATGGCCGCGGCGAGGATCAGGGCGATCAGCACCGGAATGACCAGGAGCTTGATCTGCATCAGCGCATAAACGGAGACGACCGCGACGGCCAGGATCAGCAGCACCTGGGCGGAGCGGATTCCCACCCTGCCCAGACCGTCGGCCCAGAGTGCGCCGGCCGGCTTGGATTCCTTCGACCGGCCCGCGGCAGCGTGCTGTTTCCGGGCCGTGTTGTCTGCCGGTGCGGGCAGCGGGTCCTCATTGCCGGGCCCGCGTTCGGTCAAGCGTGTTGCTCGCGCCATGGGAACTCCTCATCGTCAAGCGGTTGCCCGGGTGCGGGGGCGCACGGCAGGCATACTTACCTCAATCAGATAGTAAGCCTACTGACCGGTTGGGCGCCGACGAAACCCGTGCCGCCAAGCTACGCGCCGAGCCACTCCGCGCAGGAGTTCAGGTTCCGGTTGACGCTGGCCACTGCGGCGTCCCCGTCGCGGGCCTCGATGGCGTCCACCAGGGCGCCGTGGCCCTCATGGGGGAGTCCGTCGAAGCCGGCGCGGCGCTGCTGGTTCAGGAGGTCGTCGTGGAAAACGTGGCCGAAGCTGATGTACAGCTCGTGCAGCAGCGGGTTCCGGGACGCCTGGGCCACACGTTCGTGGAAACCCCAGTCGGCGCGGGCCCATGCCGGGTAGTCGGCCGCGTGCCAGGCCTTTTCGCGTTCGGCGAGCAGGCCGCGCAGGGCGGAGACGTCGTCGTCCGTTGCATGCCGGGCGGCGAGGCGGGCGGCCTGGGTGTCCAGCCCCACCCGCACCTCAAGGATGTGTGCCTCGGTGTGGTCCTGGTACATGCGCCGCGCCGCGCCGGACATCTCGCTGGTGGCGCGGACGTAGGTGCCGTCCCCGCGACGGACTTCCAGCATGCCGCTGTGGGCCAGGGCCTTGATTGCCTCGCGGAGCGTGCCGCGGGAGACGCCGAGCTTGGCCGTCAGTTCGGGTTCGGACGGAATCCGCTGCTGCAGGGGCCATTCGCCCGAGTGGATCATGGCCCGGAGCTTGGCGGTGATTTCGTCGGCAAGCGGCTGGCGGTGCGAGGTGCTCAGGGTCATGGTGGCCTACTTCTTCTTGGCGGCCGGGCGGCCACTGATCAGGTGCGCAACAACGATCTGGACCATGGCGAGGCCCAGCAGGATGGCCAGCGGCAGTGTCCAGCCGCCGGTTGCGCTGTGCAGCAGTCCGGTGCCGAACGGGCCTGCCGTGGCCAGCAGGTAGCCGGTGGACTGGGCGAGGGTGGAAAGCGCGGTTGTCTCCGCCGTGCTCGCGCCGCTGCGGCTGATCATCACCATCACCAGCGGAAAAATCCCCAGGCCGAAGCCCAGCAGGACGGCCGGGACCACGGCGAGCGACACGGGCAGGAACAGCAGCAGGGCCACGCCAACGGCCATGGTGACGCTGGCCAGGTAGAACGCCGCACGGAGCATCCGGGGCCGGGAGCCGATGGCGATCAGCACCATGCCGGCGGGCACGGACACCAGCTGCATCAGCCCGTACATCAGGCCGCTGGCCGAGGCGCTGAGTCCCATGGTGGTGAGCATGTACGGAAACCAGCTCAGCAGGGCGTACGCGAGCAAGGCCTGGAGGGTGAAGATCGCCGTGAGGAGCAGCCCCTTGCGGGTGCGCAACAGCGGCCACGGCGAGATGTGGCCTGCCTTGGCGCGGGTGTTGTTGCGGTGGGCGTGCAGGGCCACAGGCAGGAAGCCCAGGAACGCGGCCACCGCCATGATGCCGATCGCCCCAACGGCGGCCGAGGGGGAGCCGAGTGCCTGGGCCAGAGGAACCACGGCCACAGCGGTCACGGTGGCACCGGTGGTCATGGTCACCGTATACAGCGCTGTCATCAGGGAGGTCCGGTGGGCGAAGTGCTCGCGGATGAAGGACGGCATGGCCACGTTGCAGACCGCCAGGCCGGACATGCCCACCACCGTCCCGGCAACCAGCGCGCCCGTGGCCGGAATGCCGCGGACCATCAGCCCGCCGGCCAGCATCGCCAGCGCCAGCAGGATGGCCTTCTCCACGCCCAGCCGGCCCGTGAGCCAGGACGTGCCGGCGCCCGCCACCGCGAAACACAGGGTGGGAATGGACGGGATGATCGACGCCACCAGCGGTCCGTACCCCAGCACCAGCTGCAGGTCGTGCAGCAGCGCCGACGCCCCGGTGATCCCGGCGCGGAGGTTCAGGCCGATCAGCACCAGCGCAATAACACCCAGGACGACGGCGGTGCGCGGCCTGGGTGGGGAGACTTCCAGTGCAGAGGGGGCTGGGGCGGCGGTGGTCATCTCACAACTTTAGACGTTAGACGTTTGATGTCTACGGTTTTGTGGCAAACCTCTCCCGGCCGTTAACTTCGGGGCAATAGACTCGTGGCCACGGCATGTCCGGACAACCTGGTCCGGATGCGCCGCACTGACGCGGAAGGACGGCCTGCAGTGGTTTCCGAGGGAGTCGAGATCGAAAAGAAGTACGACGTCGGCGAGGCGGCCGAGGTGCCTTCGCTCACCGATGTGCCCGGAGTGGCGCGCGTGGGGGAGCCGCGGACGGCAACCCTGGATGCGGTGTACTTCGATACGGACCGGCACACCCTGGCTTCCCGGCGGATGACCCTGCGGCGGCGGACCGGCGGTGCCGATGCCGGCTGGCACCTGAAGCTGCCGCCGGAAGCCTCACCGGACGCAACAGCAGGGACCGATACTGACTCAGCACCCCAGCAGCGGCGCGAGCTTCATGAGCCGCTGGGCCAGCCCGACGTCGTGCCTGACAGGCTGATGGCGCACCTGCGCGCTTACCTGCGCGGTGACGGCGTGGCACCGGTGGTCAGGCTGGAAACCGAGCGGACCACCTACCCGCTGTATGCCGAGGACGGCACGCACCTGGCGGACCTTCTCGATGACCAGGTCAGCGCGGCACTGCTTGGTGCGGGGGACGGGCCTGGACGTACGCAGTGGCGTGAGTGGGAGCTGGAGCTCGTGCATGGCAGCCCCGATCTTTTTGCCGCAGCGGCGGGCATCCTGGCAGATGCGGGGGCGAAGCCTTCGGACCACGCGTCCAAGCTCGCGCGGGCGCTCGCCGCCGCGCCAGGCCAGGGCGCCACTGATACAGCGGTCCACGCCGTTCCCGTGCCGGTCAGGAAATCGCCCGCCACCGCCATCGTCACGGCGTACCTCGCCGCGCAGATCAGGGAGATCCTGGTGCACGATCCCGGTGTCCGGCTGGAGGAGGCCGAAGCGGTGCACGACATGCGCTCAGCCACCCGCCGGGCACGCTCGGCGCTCTCGGCCTACCGCCGGCTCTACGACGCCGTGACGGTCCGGCGGCTGCGGGATGAACTCCGATTGCTGGGCCGGCTCCTCGGGGAACTGCGCGATGCCCAGGTCATGCTGGACAGGCTCCGCGGCCACATCGGCGACCTTCCGCCAGAGCAGGCCGAGGCGGCCGGGAGGGGCTGGCTTGAGAAGGAACTGGGCCACACCCTGGACACCGGCTACCGGAAGCTCCAGAGGGCCCTCCTTTCCGAGCGCTACTACAGGCTCCTGGACGATCTCGAAAGCTTCCGTGACCACCCGCCGGTCCGGCCGGAAGGTGCATCCTCAGGACGCAAGATTGTCGGTAAAGCGGTGAACAAAGCCGCTAAACGGCTGCGCCGCTCGCACCGGTCCGCGCAGAACGCGCGGCGGGGCGCACCGCACGAAACCGCCCTGCACCAGGTCCGCAAGAACGCCAAGAAGGTGCGGCACGTGGCGGAATCGGCGGGCCCGGTCCACGGCAAGCGCGCGGCGAAGGTCGCCAAGGCCGCGCGCCGGCAGCAGCAGGCCCTCGGCGACTTCCACGACAGCGTCATCGCCCGGGACCTCCTGGCGCGGTGCGCCACCGCGTCCGGGGTGCCGGAACCGATCGCGTCGGCCTACGTCACGCTCACGACCCGGCAAGTTCAGCTCGCCGCCGCCGCCGAGAAGAAGTACCTGAAGGCGCGCAAGAAATCCAAGAAGCGCCTCAAGGCGGGGGTGCTGTAGCCCGCCGGGGCTACTTCCCTTGCCGTCCGCCGAGGCGGGCAACCGCCAGGGCAAGCCACAGCTGCACCCGGTCCGCCGTGACGGAAGGGTCGTAGCCGGTCAGCTCGGTGATCTGCGCCAGGCGGTAACGAACGGTGTTCCGGTGCAGGGTCAAGGCCTCGGCGACGGCGGCCACGGAGCCGTTGTTGCCCAGGTAGCTCTCCAGGGTGGTCATCAGTTCCGCCCCGTGGGCGGAATCGAAGGTCCGGAGCGGATTGAGGGACTCGTTGGCCATGTCCGCCAGCGGGACGTCCTCGCTGGCCAGCAGCAGCGAGGTCAGGCTCAGGCGTTCGGGCTCGTTCACCGGAAGGCCGTGGCTGGCCGCGTCCCGGGCTTCAAAGTAGCTCCAGCGCAGGCCGTTGGGCTTGGTGTACGCGCCGCCGATGCCGATCGTCGCATGGATGCCGGCCTCAGCCAGGTGGTCGCTGAGCTTCCGTGCCAGCGCAGGTGCCGTGCCGCCGTCGTCGTTAATTACCACCACCAGGTCCTTCCCGACGACGGCGGCCACCGCGTTCTCCAGCGGCTGCGGCACCGAGGTGCTCACCAGGGCCTTGTGGTGGGCGGCCGAAACGGCCAGCAGCACCACGTTCTTGCGGGTGCTGTTCAGGCCCACGCCGGCGAGCCGGCGTTGGGCCTCGCT
>JBKKDH010000421.1:0-6495 GCA_046708445.1 Arthrobacter sp. | reverse complement strand
GCCCCACCGTCATCGACCACGACAAAACCGCAATGACCGCCTACACAGAGGAAATCTTCGGACACGTCCTCGTCGTCGTCCGCGTCGACACACTCGAACACGGCAACAGGCTGATCAACGCCAACCCGTACGGCAATGGCACCGCGATCTTCACCTCCTCCGGCGCGAACGCCCGCACGTTCCAGCGCTCTGTGACCGTGGGCATGATCGGCATCAACGTGCCACTGCCCGTCCCGGTCGCCTACCACTCCTTCGGCGGCTGGAAAGCCTCACTGTTCGGTGACAAGCACATCTACGGCCCCGAAGGCGTCTCCTTCTACACCCGCGGCAAAGTCGTCACCTCACGCTGGCCAGAACCCACCCACGCCTCCGGCGCCTCCTACAACTTCCCCTCCAACTAACCCCCATCGATTGCTCCGTAACCGCCGTTTTGAGGGTCCAAAAGGGCCCTTACGGAGCAATCGATGAAAAGGAATAGACATGACTGAGAACAAGCTGATCATCGGCACCGCACCGGACTCCTGGGGTGTCTGGTTCGCGGATGACCCCAAGCAGACCCCGTGGGAACGCTTCCTGGACGAGGTGGCCGAATCCGGCTACAAGTGGATCGAAGTGGGCCCCTACGGCTACCTGCCCAACGACCCCACCCGCCTCGCGGAGGAACTCAAGCAACGCGACCTGAAAGTCACCGCAGGGACGGTTTTCACCGCGTTCCACCGCGGACTGGACCAGTGGGAGAACGCCTGGGAGCCGGCCCGCAAGGTCGCCGAGCTCACGGCTGCCATGGGCGGCGAGCACATTGTGGTCATTCCGGCCATGTGGCGCGACGACGTCACGGGTGAAGCCGTGGAAAGCGGCCAGTTGACGGAGAAGGCCTGGGGAGACCTTTTCGCCGGGCACAACCGCCTGGGCAAGACCCTGCTGGAAGACTTCGGCCTGAAGCAGCAGTTCCACTCGCACGCCGATTCCCACGTCGGAGCGCAGGAGGACATCGAAACCCTGCTCGCGGCCACGGACCCGAAGTACCTGAACCTGTGCCTTGACACCGGCCACGCTGAATACTGCGGAGCTTCCAGCCTCGAGCTCATCAAGAACTACCCGGACCGCATCGGCTACCTGCACTTGAAGCAGATCAACCCGGAGATCCTGAAGAAGGTCAACGACGAAAACATGACCTGGGCTGCGGCCAATCTCGCCGGCGTGATGACCGAGCCGCCGAACGGGCTTCCTGACCTGCGCGCCGTCATCGAAGCAGTGGAGGCACTGAACCGACCCATCTTCGGCATCGTGGAACAGGACATGTACCCGGTGGCCTTCGATGTGCCCATGCCCATCGCCAAGCGCACCCGCAACTACCTGCTGTCCTGCGGCTCCCGCACGGCCGTCAACTAACGCCCGCCCCGGCACCCGAAATTAAGGAAAGAACAAATGACTGAAACCCTTCGCGTTGCTGTCATCGGCGCCGGCCGCATGGGAGCGGACCACATCCAGCGCCTCAACACACGCATCCATGGCGCCGAAGTGGCGGCCGTCGTCGACGTCGACCTGGCCCGTGCCCAGGCTGCCATCGAGGGCATTCCGGGCGCCGTCGCCCTGGCCGACGCCGAGGAGGCGCTCAACAACGGTGACGTCAACGCCGTCCTCATCGCCACGCCGGGCTTCCTGCACGAGGACATCCTGCTCAAGGCGATCGCCAAGGACATCCCCATCCTCTGCGAAAAGCCCCTGACCCCCGATGCCGAGTCCGCCTGGAGGATCGTCAAGGCAGAAGAAAAGCTGGGCCGCAAGCGCATCCAGGTAGGCTTCATGCGCCGGTTTGACGCCGAGTACGCCGCCCTGGGCGACATCATCCAGAGCGGAGAGCTCGGCGAACTGCTCATGCTGCACCACCAGCACCGCAACCCCACCACTCCGCCGGGCTTCACCAACGAGATGCTGATCAACGACTCGGTGGTGCACGAATTCGATGCCATCCGCTTCTTCACCGGTGAGGAGATCACCAGCGTCCAGGTGCGACTGGGCAAGGCCACGAGGAACGCCCCTGCGGGCCAGCACGACCCCCAGCACGTCCTGCTGGAGACCGAATCCGGTGTCCTGGCCGACGTCGAGATCTTCGTCAACGCGAAGTACGGCTACGAAGTAGGCACTCAGGCGTCCTTCGAGGAGGGCGTCGTCAGCATCGGCGGGGACAAGGGTCCCTACACCCGCAGCGCCGGCCGCTGGGGCGGCAACGTCACCCCGGGCTTCGAGGAGCGTTTCGGCGCCGCGTACGACGTCGAAATCCAGTCGTGGGTGGACGCTGCGGTCCGTGGCGAGATCGGCGGCCCCACCGCCTGGGACGGGTACGCCACCGCGGCGTGCTGCGAAGCCGGCGTCGAGGCCCAGAAGAACGGCGAAAAGGTCGCCGTGAAGCTGAACTCCAAGCCTGCCCTCTACAGCTAGGAACAGGCGGGGAGGGGGCTTCGGCCCCGCCCCGCGGTTTCTGCCTTCGGACAATCGACTGACCCACCATGGAGTGTTCCACGTGAAAATCGCCCTTGACCCCACCCCGTTCCACCACTCGCACACCCTGCTCGAGTTTCCGAAGGTGGTGGCGGACCTCGGCTACAAGTACATGCAGATGACTCCGCACGCGGACTTCATCCCGTTCTACAACCACCCCAAGGCTGACGACGAGCTTGTGGGCCAGCTGAACAAGGCCTGCAGGGACGCCGGGATTGAGATCGCCTCCGTCTTGCCGGTCCTGCGCTGGTCGGGGCCGGACGAGGATGCCCGCGAGGCGGCCGTCCGCTACTGGAAGCGCGCCATCCAGATCACGGTGGACCTCGGCGTCTGCACCATGAACACTGAATTCAGCGGCCGCCCGGAAAAGGCCGAAGAGTCCGAGCGGGCCTTCTACCGGTCCATGGAAGAGTTGCTGCCCATCATCGAACGTGAAGGCATCGACCTCCTGATCGACCCGCACCCGGACGACTTCGTCGAAGAGGGGCTTGCCGCCATCCGGGTGATCCGGGGCGTCAACTCGCCCAACATCGGCATGGTCTACGTGGCCTCACACTCCTTCCACATGGGCAGCAAGCCCTTGGAAATCATGCGGGCAGCGGGGGACAAGCTGCGACTGGTCCACGTCTCGGACACGATGGACCACCACGCCTCCCACGGCCTGCGTTACATCACCAACCCGCCCGGAAACGCCGTGCGTGTGCACCAGCACCTGAAAATCGGGGACGGCGACGTCAACTGGGACGAATTCTTCGGCGGCCTCAAGGAAATCGGCTTCCTGGACCGGGACGACACGGTGATGGTCTCCAGCGTTTTTGCCGAAGACGAGAACGCTGATGACGTCTCCCGGTACCAGCTGGAGACTATAAACCAGAACGTCCAGAAGGTCAGCCTCTGAGCGGTCCCGGCCCCCGCCAACGTCAGGTAGTCCGGTTCCATAAAAAGTCGTTAACCGGGCGGGCGGTTCAGGCCGAGCCGCTACGCGATGGCATGCAGCCTGGGCAGCGCATCCACCAGCGGGGCGAGTTCGGGGACGTCCTGCGCCTGGGCGAGCACCCGCTCCAGCGTGGCATCGTGGGCGGGGCGGGCCTCCTCCAGCAGCTTGATCCCGCCCGCGGTGAGCTCGGTATAAATTCCGCGGCGGTCGTCGGCGCACAGGATGCGGGTCAGCAGCCCGCGGTCCTCCAGCCGGTTGACCAGGCGGGTGGTGGCACTGGCGCTGAGCGCCGTGGCGCGGGCCAGCTGCTGCATGCGCAGATGCCAGCCGTCCTGTCGGCTGAGCGCATCGAGCACCGTGTACTCAACAACTGACAGCTTCGCTTCGGCCTGCAACGAGCGTTCCAGTTCCGATTCGATCAGGCCGTGCAAGGCAGCCAGCGTCCGCCAGCCCTGGGCCCGGACTTCGACGGCGTCATCCTTGATGCCCATCTGCGATCCCTTCAAAGTTTTGTCCCCGGAACGTGAATCAGGGCACACCAATAATAGTTGCTTGCGCGTGGTATCTGCTTGTGCAACAATAAATAACGCGTCTGCAACTACTAGCTTACGCGTCCTACCCCCTTTTCCGTACACCTTTGAAGGAGCACTCCCGTGCCTATCGGCCTCCTGGCCCTCGCCCTTGGCGGCTTTGGCATCGGGCTCACCGAGTTCGTGATCATGGGTCTGCTGCCCGAAGTGGCCGCCGACTTCAAGGTCAGCGAGGCCACAGCCGGCTGGTTGATCTCCGGCTACGCCCTCGCCGTCGTCGTCGGCGCCCTGCTGCTCACTGCGGCCGTGACACGCTTCGAGCGCAAGCCCGTACTCGCCGTCCTGCTGGTGCTCTTTGTGGCAGGCAACCTGATCTCGGCCCTCGCCCCCGACTACTCCCTGATGATGATCGGCAGGATCGTTGCCGCCCTGGCCCACGGCGCCTTCTTCGGCATCGGCGCCGTGGTTGCTGCCGACATGGTGGCCCCCACCAAGAAGGCCGGCGCCATCGCCATCATGTTCACCGGGCTCACTGCGGCCAACGTCCTCGGCGTCCCGTTTGGCACCATGCTGGGGCAGGCGGCCGGCTGGCGCTCAACCTTCTGGGCCATCACGGGAATCGGCATCCTTGCCCTGGCCGGCATCCTCACGCTGGTGCCGAGGACCGGCAATGGCGACACCTCCAGTCAGTCGGCCTCCGGCGGACTCCGCAGCGAGCTCAGGGCCTTCTTCTCCGGCCAGGTCTGGCTGTCCATCCTCGTCACTGTCCTCGGCTACGGCGGCATGTTCGGCGCCTTCACCTACATCGCCTTCACCCTCACCGAAGTGACCGGCTTTTCTGCTTCGGCCGTGCCCTGGCTCCTGATCCTTTTCGGCGTGGGACTGTTCATCGGCAACACGGTGGGCGGCAAGGCAGCGGACCGAAACGTTGACCGCACCCTCCTTGTGGTCCTTGCCGTGCTGGTGGTGGTCCTCGTGGCCTTCGCCCTCACTGCGGGCAACCAGCCCCTGACCATCGCTTCCATTGTCCTGATGGGCGGATTCGGCTTCGCCGCCGTCCCCGGACTGCAGATGCGCGTTATGAAGTACGCTAACACGGCCCCCACCCTGGCCTCCGGCGCCAATATCGGAGCCTTCAACGTCGGCAACGCCCTGGGCGCCTGGCTCGGCGGCGTCACCATCACCGCCGGCCTCGGCTACACCTCACCCATCTGGGCCGGTGCCGCTATCACGCTGCTGGGCCTCGGCGTGATGGTCGTCGCCGCAACCAGCGCCAAACGAGGCCACGCCCGAGAGGTGACGCCGGCACTGCCGGCCCCGCCCGCCGTCGGACATCAAAGTGCCGAACCCGCTACCGTTGCACGCTGACCCGCACACCACACCTATGGCAACGAGGAAGGCACCGGCCGCGCCCTGGCGGAATCCGGAATTCCCCGTGCCGAGCTGTTCATCACCTCAAAAGTCTGGATTGACGATCTTGGATACGCGTCGACACTCGCCGCATTCGACGCGTCCCTTCAAAAGTTGGGCCTGGAGTACCTGGACCTCTACCTGATCCACTGGCCGGCGCCCAAAAGACAAGTACACCGACTCCTGGCTGGCGCTCGAAAAGCTCGTGACAGACGGCCGCGTGCGGGCCATAGGGGTGTCCAACTTCCTCCCGGAACATGGCGCAGGGTTCGGTGCTGGCTGATCCCGCAGCACGTCGATCGCAGCCAGGCACGGACGCACTCCGGCCCAGGTTGTGCTCCGCTGGCACCTGCAGCAGGGGAGGGTTGTTATCCCCAAGTCAGTGACCCCAGCCCGGATCAGGGAAAACCTTGACGTGTTCGGCTTCGACCTCTCGGCCGACGAGTTGGCAGCCATCGACGTCCTTGAAAGGGGTGGCCGCACTGGCCCGCACCCCGACAGTTACCACGGCTAAAACGGTCAGGGGTGCCCGCTGTGCCGCCTAGGCTCCGAAGGGCAGCCGAGGGTCCACGTCCTGGCCCTCCCATGTCTGGCGGATCCAGCCGTGGTGCGGGTCATCGCTGATGAGCCAGGCGCGGATCGGGCCGGGGCCGGCCATCACGTTCAGGTAGTACAGGTCATAGCCCGGGGCGGCCATGGCGGGGCCGTGCCAGCCGTAGGGGACCAGGACAACGTCGCCCGTGCGGACCTCCGCCGAGACGTTGATGGGCCGATCGTCCGAAGCGTAGACGCGCTGGTAGCCGATGGCGTCGCCTTGCGTGGACTTCCCATCCTGGCCGGACGCGGCCGGTCCGCCGGGGGCAACGCGGGTCTCGAAGTAGTAGATCTCCTCGAGGCTGGTCTCGCCGTCCTTTTCCTCGTCGTGCTTGTGCGGCGGGTAGGAGGACCAGTTGCCAGCCGGCGTGATGACCTCGCAGACGATGAAGCGGTCTGCCTCCAGGGCGGCCGGCGTGCCGAAGTTGTGCACCTGGCGTGAGCAGTTCCCGGCACCGCGGAGCTCCACCGGGGTTTCCGCGGCACTCACCAGCCGGGTCGGGTAGGAAGTCTTGGCGGGAG